>JAYRVQ010000064.1:0-1801 GCA_041918465.1 Anaerolineales bacterium | reverse complement strand
TGCCCGAGGCGGAGTCCTTCTTCGGAGTGTTCTTCCCCTCTTGGGAGCAGGGATCGGACGCGGTGCGGGAAATTGTCCAAAATGAAATTCCCGTTTCGATGTTGCGCTTGAGCAATCCGCTCGAAACCGAAACGACTTTGATTTTGTCGGGCAAGAGTTGGGTGGGACTCGCCGATCGCGGCCTGCGGACGATTGGTTACGGCGATACGCGTTGCCTGCTGATATTCGGCGTAACGGGTTCGCGGAAAATGTTCGCGCGGACGAAACGCGAGGCCGCCACACTTTGTAGAAAATTCGGCGGGCTGTTCGTCGGGACGATTGTCGGGCATACGTGGGAGAAGAACCGTTTTCTCGCGCCGTATTTGCGGAACACGCTTTGGGAGCGCGGCGTGGCGATTGACACGCTGGAGACCGCCCTGCCGTGGTCGCAGGTGCGCGAGGCATCGGTCGCGATTCCAAAGTCCATCGTGGACGCGGCCGCGAAACACAACGAGCGCGTGCTGGCGTTTACGCATTTATCGCATGTGTATCGCGACGGCGCCAGCGTGTACACCACGTTTCTTTTCCGTCGGCCATCCGACCCCGATGAATTGCTGGCGCGCTGGGGGACGATGAAACACGATGCCAGTCTCACCATCCAACGCTTCGGTGGGACAATCACGCATCAGCACGGCGTCGGCGCGGATCACGCGCCGTACCTGCCCGCAGAAAAAGGCGCGCTCGGCATGGACGCCATCCGCGCCGTCTGCCAGTCATTCGACCCCGACGGGATGATGAACCCCGGAAAATTGTTTTGAATATCGGTACACGGATTACGCGGATTTTACGGATGACCCCACTGAAAAAGCCCTTTCTACCACAGAGCGCACGGAGTACACAGAGAATTAACAAGAAAGAACTCTGTGATCTCTGTGGTCTCAGTGGTGATTTTTTTCAGTGAGCTCACGGATGAACGCTAAAAAAATTAAAGAGAAATCCGTGTACAAAGAAGGGTAGCCCTATGGAATGGACAAAAGGTTGGCGCGATAAAATTTGGAGTGAACTGGATCAGCCCTGGGACTTGCTCATCATCGGCGGCGGGATCACGGGCGCGGGGATTCTGCGTCAGGCCGCGCACGCGAAACTGCGCGCCCTGCTCATCGAAGCGGACGACTTCGCATCAGGCACATCCAGCCGTTCCTCGAAGATGGTACACGGCGGCCTGCGCTATTTGAAGAACGCCCAGTTCAGGGTCACGCTAGAATCGGTGCGCGAGCGTGAATACCTCCTCAGGCAGGGACGCGGCCTCGTCAGCCGCCTTGGTTTCCTCTACGCCTGCCTCGACGGCGACGCCTTTCCAGGCTGGGTCTTCGGCGCAGGATTGATCGTCTACGATATCATGGCGAAGCAGTGGTCGCACCGCTCGTACGATTCCTACGACATGCGCGGACTCTGTCCGCCATTGACAACGACTCACCTGCGCGGTGGATACCGCTATTTCGACGCCACCACCGACGACGCCCGCCTCGTTCTCCGACTTTTGCGGGAATCCGTTATGGACGGCGCCTCCGCCCTCAACTACGCCCGCGTCGCTTCGCTCCTGCGAACTCGCGACGGACAAGTCTGCGGCGCGGTGCTCCGCGATACATCAAGCGAGTCCGAACGACAAGCGGAAGTCAAAGCGAAAGTGGTCATCAACGCCACAGGCGCGTGGGCGGACGAACTACGCGGCAATATAGAGAAGAAGCCGCGCCTGCGTCCGTTGCGCGGCAGTCATCTCGTCCTGCCCTTCGAGCGATTGCCAGTGACGCGCTCCATCTCC
>JAYRVQ010000063.1:0-10318 GCA_041918465.1 Anaerolineales bacterium | reverse complement strand
CGCGCCCCCGCGGATCGCTCGCTCATCAACGGACTCGCCACCACCCTCGCGACCGTCTTCCCCTCCGTGCACGTGATGGACATCCCTGGCACGCTCAACTCGATGGTCTACGCCACGATGCAACCCACTACGCCCGAAGATTTTTACACCAATTTGACGCGTCTTTCTGCTGACCCAAACACGCATCCGCTTTTGACGCAAAGCATGTACAACGCCTACGCGAATCTCCAGCCCGGCTACGAGATCACGATGGTTTTCACCGATGACCGCGCTCCCATCGAATGGCTGACAAATAATCTTGTCATCAATTTCATTTTGCATGGGGATGTGGAGAGTTTACAGTAATGCATCCCAAACTTATTCTCTTCATCACCGCATTGCTCACTCCCATCGTTCTTCTGGGATTCGCGCTTCGGATCCTACTCACGCCGCTCTTCCTGCAAGTGGAATATCACATGCCGGGCTTCCCCGCGGACGAGTACGGATTCACTCGCGAAGACCGTCTACGCTGGGCGCCGTATGCCGTGGACTATCTGACCAACCGCGAGGATATTTCCTATCTCGCGGATCTGCGTTTCGATGATGGGACACCACTCTACAATGAACGCGAACTGAGTCACATGAACGATGTCAAACGCGTGACGCGCAGCGCGTTGAACGTTTTCTACGGCGCGCTGGCGGGGCTGGCATTGCTCGGGCTGTGGTCCAAGCGTCCGCAACAGTGGACCGCTTTCCGTCAAGGCTTAAAGCGAGGGGGCGGAATCATGGTTGGGTTGGCGGGCGCGGTAGGAGTCATTGTGCTGGTCGGCATGTTCCTCATCCCGGATCTGTTCTGGGCCTTCTTCAGCGGATTCCACGCCCTGTTTTTCACAGGGGATTCGTGGCTGTTCGAGTATTCGGACACGCTCATCCGCCTGTTCCCCATGCGCTTCTGGCAGGATACGTTTTTGTTCGCGGCTGCGATTGCGGTGCTGGGCGGATTGGGGCTGGCGCTGGGGATAAAAAATAAAGCGTAAAACGAAAAACATAAAGCGTAACAGGCAATCCGCGGCAGGGTTAATAACGGTATAATTCCAATCGAGGAGAATTTTCGTGACCGATTTATCGCTAAAAGACCGAGTGGCAGTTGTGACAGGCGGTTCGCGCGGCATTGGTCGCGCCATCGCATTGGAATTCGCGGCGCGCGGCGCGGCCGTGGTGGTGAATTATCACAAATCGCCCGAAGCCGCCAATGAAGTGGTAAAGCAGATCGTGGACGCAGGCGGAAAGGCCGCCGCGTTCCAGGCGGATGTGTCGAATTTCAAGCAGGCCGAGGATCTGGTGAAATTTGCGCTTGAAACTTTTGGCGACCTGCACATCCTTGTCAATAACGCGGGCATCACCAGGGATACGCTCATTATGATGATGTCCGAAGCGGATTGGGACGCCGTCATTGACACAAATCTTAAAAGCACTTTCAACTGCTCGAAGGCCGCCGTCAAGCACATGATGCGGAAACGCTACGGGCGCATCGTCAACATCGCCTCCGTCGCAGGGCAGATGGGCAACCCCGGGCAGGCCAATTACTCGGCCTCCAAAGGCGGACAGATCGCCCTCACCAAGTCGCTGGGGCGCGAACTGGCGACGCGCAATATCACGGTCAACGCGCTCGCGCCCGGTTTTGTGGATACCGAAATTTTGGATGCCATGTCGCAGGAGACGCTCGAGTCCGCGCTGAAAATGGTCCCGCTGGGACGCAAAGGCAAGCCCGAAGAGATCGCCTACGCCGCCGCCTTCCTCGCCTCAGACCAGGCTGGGTACATTACCGGTCAGGTGCTTGGCGTAGACGGCGGGATGGCCATGATGTAGTCGACCTGCAAAGCAATGCTTGCAGAAAAACATATTTCAATCGGAGGCACACATGTTCATCGCTGAACTGGCACTTTTCGGAGCAGGAGTGTATCTTGCCGTGACAGGCAAAATGGCTTCATGGATCGCAGGCAAGGGATATTCGGCCGAGGGCGGACAGGTTCGCCTGGTTGGCTTGATCTTGGCCCTACCCCTTCCGCTGGCATTCTGCGCGGGATTTGTCATCGGTATTATCGATCCCAGCCAGATCGGCAGTGTTACGGTGGTGGAGTTTGGTCTGGTTATTATCTCGGCTGTGATTGCCTTGATCATGATCCGTAAAATCCGCAAACCGATCATTGTTGAGCCGGTAAATTCACCGGTCAACATCGAACCAAAGTAAGGAGATTTATGACCAAATACGAAAACAACGGCAAAACCACCGTCTCCCCGGATGTTCTGGTCACCATCGCGCGGCTCTCCACGCTGGCCGTACCGGGCGTCAGTCGCATGGCTCCCGTCTCCGGTGGAGTCAACCGCCTGTTCCGGCGCGGAAGCGGGGATGGCGTCCGAATCGAGACCGAGGAGAACACGGTCTTCGCGGAATTGTATTTTGCCGTCAAACAGGATGTCAACATTCGCGAAGTCAGCCGCAACGTTCAGAAACAGGTGGCGCGTGCCATTCAGGAAATGGTCGGTATGGAAATCGGCCACGTGAACATCCACATCGAAGACATTGACTACGAGGAAACCCCCGAGGCCTGACCTGTATGAAATCCCGCACCAGGGCCCGAGGCGTGGCCCTGCAAGTACTTTACGAAGTTGATATCGCGAATCACAACCCGGTCGAGGTGTTTCAATCCCGGCTGGAGGATTCACCGTTGACCGATGAACTGGCAGAATTTGCCCGCCAGATCATTTTTGGCGTCATTCCCCTCACCCACAACCTCGATCACCTGATCGAAAAATATGCGCCGGAATGGCCGTTGGAGCAGATCGCGGCCATTGACCGGAACATCCTGCGTGTGTCGTTGTGGGAATTTGCAATCCAGCGCGAGACACCGGTAAAAGTCGCGATCAACGAGGCCGTGGAACTAGCCAAGCAATTCGGCTCTGATAGTGCACCGCGTTTTGTCAACGGCGTGCTGGGCAGTCTTGCCGAGCATAAAGACCAGATCCACCAAATTATAGGAAAACCAGAGAACAAATAGCATGGAATTACTAGGTGTCGGCCCGACCGAACTTATCTTTATCGTTATCATTGCCCTGATCGTGCTCGGTCCAAAAGACCTGGCAAAAACAGGACGCACGGTTGGAAAATGGCTAAATAACCTCATCCAATCTGACACCTGGAAAACGGTGAAAAAGACATCCCAGGAACTGCGCCGCCTGCCCACCCAACTCATGCGCGAAGACAACCTGGAAAAATTCCTGACCGAAGAAAAGCCACAACCGCCCGCCACATCGAGCGCCGGAACCTGGTCTGGGAAGATCGGGACGGGATTCGTCCCGCCTAGCGCGGACCCTTCGACTTCGCTTCGCGAAGTACCCCATCGGGGCAGGACAAGCCCCGCGCCTGAATCGGAAAACGAGAACCGAATCCACCCTCCCATCACCGTGGACGGTCCGCCTGCTGAAGTTCTGGAACCCACGAAAAAGAAATCCAGCGTAACAGCGCCCAAAAAATCGTCCCCAAGCAAAAAGCCAATAAAGAAGCCAGCCGCCAAACCATCCAGCCGCGCAGCGGGGAAGAAGTCGAATGCGTAAACTCTTCCGCGGTATCTGGAACGTCATCACCGCGCCTTTCCGTGGACTCTGGTGGCTTGTCACACTTCCCATCCGCGTCGTCAAGTCTGCACACCAATTCATGACAGTCACAACGGAGGATGGATCCGCGGCCGAAGCCCTGCTCGCCGCCATCCAAGAGAAAGAAGCGCGCCAGTCGTTATGGGATCACATCGAAGCGTTACGAAAACATCTTTTCCGCTCGTTGATCGCAGTAATCCTGGCAACCATTGTGGGTTGGTTCTTTGCCGACCCAGTCATTGCCACATTGGCGATACCTGTTGGCGGTCCGCAAAACCTGCAAGTGATTGACCCAACCGAATCGATCAGCGTATTCATGAAGGTTGCGGTCATGCTTGGGTTGGTGATCTCAATTCCCTACATTGCCTTTGAGTTCTGGCTATTTTCCGCGCCGGGACTGCATCCGCGCGAACGGCGGGCCAGTCTGATCGCAATACCGATTACCGCCCTCCTTTTCTACTTGGGTGTGCTGTTTACCTATTACTTCATGCTGCCCCCCGCCATCGATTTTCTGCTAAATTTTGGCGAGTTCACTGCCAACCCGACCGCGGAAAAATATTACAATCTGATCACCCGCCTGCTTTTTTGGATTGGCTTGTTCTTCGAGTTCCCGCTGGTGATTTACATATTGACTTCAATGGGCATCATCAAGCCTAAACAACTGGCTGAGCAGTGGCGGCTGGCGATTGTAATCATCGGCATTGTCTCCGCAATGGTCACACCCACCACAGATATGGGAAGTATGGCGTTGGTGATGGCTCCGATGATCATCCTTTATTTCATCAGCATTGGCTTGAGCTTTGCCGCCGATGCCACCCGAAAGAGGCGCATCGAAGCGCAATCAGCCTGACACCTTGCCAATTTCCACATAACAGGCAATCACACCAGGTACGTTCTGAAAGAGAGTGAATATGCTCCACATACCCAAACCTTCAAAGGTTGTGCTTCTTTCTTTAATGGTGGTCATCTTCTTCAGTACTCCGGCCTGCGCCATCACGCTCTTCAAATTACCGGGCGGAGGGAATTCCACCCCCGAGGCGCCTACTCCCACCATCCCCACATCCACGCCCCTGCCCCTGACGCAGGTGATCTTCCACGCGGCGCTACCCACTCCCCTCGCTCCCAACGAGACACTTTCGATTCGCATCCTGGACGAGGTGACTGGCCTCGGATTCAACTACGCGGACTATCCCATGCAGGCCCGCGACGCGCTCAATTACGCGGCCACCCTCCCGCTGGCGGTCAACTCTGTGGTGAAATACCGCTACGTCCGTATCGGTGGGAGCGGAACCCAGGAATACAGCGCTTTCAACCAGCCCATTCGTTATCGCTTATATTACGTTGCCGGTCCCGGCGAAGTGATCGACCTGATCGCCGCCTGGCCAGACCGTCCGTTCAACGGCGCGATGGGAAGCGTGCAAGGCACCGCCATCAACGCCGATAGCGGCACATCCATCTCGAATCTGCTTGTTTCAGCCGGTGGCATTCAGGCCATCACGGATTCAGCCGGACGGTTTGTCCTGCAGGGCGTCCCCGTTGGAACACATAACGTTGTCGGTTACGCTTTGGACGGAGGCTACGCCACCTTCCAACAGGGCGCGACCGTCGCACAAGGCCTCGCCACGCCCGTCGAGATCAGGGTCAAAGCCAGCGTGCTCGTCCCTGTCACATTCACCGTTCACGTGCCCGGGAACACCCAACCCGGCGCGCCTGTGCGAATCGCAGGCAATCTCCTACAATTGGGCAATACCTTTGCCGATCTGCGCGGCGGCATGAACGTCATTGCAGATCGCATGCCCATCATGAATTACATTGCCGAAGGCACCTATAATTACACCATTTACCTGCCCGTTGGGACGGATGTCCGCTATAAATACACGCTGGGCGATGGCATCTGGAACGCCGAACGAAAATCCAACAGCGGCTTTGAGTTGCGACAATTGATCGTCCCACCCAATGGGGCAATCATCGAGGAGGTGGTTGCCTCCTGGCAATCCAGTCCCTCGGCGCCGATCAGTTTCGAGGTCACGGTGCCGCCCAACACTCCCGCAGGCGACATCATCTACATCCAATTCAACCCCTATGGCTGGACCGAGCCAATTCCCATGTGGTCGGCTGGCAACAACGTCTGGAAATACAGACTCTACGGGCCAATGGACTTGACATCGATCTTCTATCGTTACTGCCGCAATGGACAATGCAGTGTCGCAGACGACGAGGCCACCGCGGGCGATTCCGCTTCGGGACATCAGGTTGGTACCGCCATCACCGGCCAGGATATCCGGGACAGCGTTACGCGCTGGGCCTGGATGAGTTCCAACGGTCCCACCACGCTGGTTGGAAGCAACGTGGTGGCGCGCACCGGCGTATTCATGACCGGCATCGAATTCCAACCCTACTTCCATCCGAACTGGACGAATTTCACCCCTCAAGCCATGCAGAACGCGCAGGCGCTTGGTTCCAACTGGGTGATAGTCACGCCCACCTGGACATATTCCTCGGCCAACCCGATCATCTTTGGCGCGCGTCCCGGCGCAGACCCATTGTGGACGGATACCGCCAACATGGTCGCGCAGGGACGCGCTCTCAATCTCAGTGTGGGCATTTTCCCGCAACCGCGCTTCCCAGCATCCGCCGCAGATTTTTGGCGAAACGCCCCGCGTGACCCAACCTGGTGGCAAATCTGGTTCGACAATTATCGCGCCTTCGCCGTCCACTACGCAGACCTGGCCTCGCAGACCGGGGCACAGGCGCTCATCCTCGGCGGCGATTGGATCGGTCCCGCCCTCCCGAATGGAACGCTATTTGACGGAAACCAGTCCGGGGTCCCGAGCGATGCGGAGACGCGTTGGCTGGCGATCCTAAATGAAGTCCGCGCTCATTTCCGTGGTCAAATCCTGTGGGCGATGCCGTACACCGCGCCCAACCTGGTCACCCCAACTTTCATCACACAAACGGATGGTGTGTATTTGCTGATTTCCGGCAACCTGAGCGGAAACCTAATCCCCTCCAAGCCAGAGATGGAGGCCGCGGCCGCCTCCCTGCTGGATAACAGCGTCGCGCCTTTGCAAGCGTTGATCGGGAAACCCGTTTACCTAGCCTTTGCCTATCCTTCGGCCAACGGCGGAGGCGCCAACTGCCTGCCTGCCAATAACGGCGCCTGCCTGGATTGGACCGCGCTCAGCCAACCTACAACTGAACGGGCTGAGATCAACATCAATCTACAATTGCAGGCTGACATTTACGAAATACTGATGTCCGCTGTGAATACCCGTCCCTGGATAAGCGGGGTGGTAAGCCGCGGCTACTATCCGCCAACATTGTTGCAGGATAAATCGGCATCCATCCACGGTAAACCCGCCGGGGATGTGTTGTGGTATTGGTATCAACGGTTTTTGGGAATCGTAAGGTAAATTCTGAATTGTGGATTCGGAATCCAAAAAGAGCGCGAGATTTTCATCTCACGCTCTTTTTATATTGCTCAGGCGAAATATTTCTTCTGAAAGAAGAACGCCACATTGACAAGCCCGATCATCACAGGCACTTCGATCAGTGGACCGATGACTGCTGCGAAGGCCGCGCCAGAGTTAATCCCAAAGACCGCGACTGCAACGGCGATCGCCAGTTCAAAATTGTTGCTCGCCGCTGTAAATGAAAGCGTAGTTGTCTTGGAATAATCTGCGCCAACCGCCTTTCCCATAAAGAACGAGACGAGGAACATCACCACGAAATAGATCAGCAACGGGATGGCAATCCGCACCACATCCAGAGGCAACTCCACAATCACATCACCCTTGAGTGAGAACATGACCACGATGGTAAAGAGCAGGGCGACCAATGTCAGTGGGCTGATCTTCGGTACAAAGACTTTGTGATACCAATCCTTGCCTTTTGCCCGGACAAGGAAGAAGCGCGTCAGGAATCCCGCAATGAACGGAATGCCCAAATAAATAAACACGCTCTTGGCAATTTCGCCGATGGTGATGTGGACGATGTTGCTTGTTAGTCCGAACCATGTCGGCAGGACAGTGATGAAAACGTAGGCATACACGCTGTAGAACAACACCTGGAAAATGCTGTTGAACGCAACCAGTCCAGCCGCGTATTCATTATCGCCCTTGGCGAGTTCATTCCATACGATGACCATCGCGATGCAACGCGCCAGGCCGATGAGGATGAGTCCCGTCATGTATTCGGGGTAGCCGCGCAGGAAAACAATGGCGAGAACAAACATCAACACGGGACCAATCACCCAGTTCTGCGCGAGCGAAAGGCTGAGAATTTTCCAGTTGCGGAACACGTCACCTAATTCATCGTAATGGACTTTCGCAAGCGGAGGGTACATCATCAGAATCAGGCCGATGGCGATAGGTATGTTTGTTGTACCCACTGAGACTGCCCTGTTGAATACGGCGACGGTCACTGGCATCAAATATCCAATGCCCACACCAACAGCCATGGCGAGAAAGATCCATAAGGTCAGGTAACGGTCGAGAAACGAAAGTTGCTTACGAGATTCCTGCATCATCACTCCTTTATCGCTCAGAGTCCGGATTACGCCTTCTCCAGCGCGTCTGCCAGAAACGTGGTGACTTCCGCAGGGGTGGGGATGCGTCCATGGGAAACTAATTTCTCGTTGACAACCAATCCGGGCGTGGACAGGATGTTGTAGGTCATGATGTCGTTGTAATCAGTCACTTTGATAATTTCGGCTTCCAGCGCCATTTCTTCCACGACCTTGCGGGCGATCTGTTCGACGCGCTTGCAATTAGCACAGCCTGATCCAAGAACTTTGATAACGAGCATGGGAAACTCCTTTTTGAAGAGAATAGAGAATAGAGAGTAGAGATTAGTTTACAGAAACCGAGACGGATTTTTGTTCATTGCGACGATTGACAAACCAAAGCAATCCTGAAAGCAAGGAGAGGAAAATGACAAGGTAAAGCGCTACCAAGCCAACGCTCGCGCCGTCCACCCACGCGCCGTAGATGAGTCCCGCGAGCGTGCTGAAGAGCGCCACCCACGCGACGTACGTCCATGATTTCAGTTTGCCGATGATGGTGGAAATGATAAGGATGCTTTGCAGGCTGAGTTCAGGGTCGGCCATGAGATAGGCGAGTAGAGGTCCGCGGTGCATGCCGAGGCTGAGGAACATCTGTGCGATGGGCACTTCAACCAACGTGGGGAAGTACATAAACACGCCGAAGACCACGCCCGCCAGATTTCCCAACAGGGTGTTTTGCCCCGCCAGCGTTTCAATCCATTCCGGTTTAATGATCACACGGATAACACCAACTGCGAACACGCCAACGATCAGAAGCGGGAAAATTTGTTTGACGAATTTCCACGACTCCCATAGAAAGTCCCGCGTCTCGCCTTCGGTCAGCCTGGTTCTAACCATCCAGCCAAGGACAACCAACGCGGCCAGCACGCCGAAGAACTTGCCATTGACGAGAATATCCAGTCCGCCCGCATGGGGAGACATTCCCAGCGCGGCCACCAGCAGGGTGATGCTGACCAGCACAAGCGAAATCCACGTCCAACGGTTGAAGCCCTCGTGGATGTGCTCAATACCCTTCCAGGAGGCCAATCCAATGAGCGCCAGCAAACCGATGAGAATCGCGCCCTGCGCGGTGACGCCTTCCTCGCCTTTGGTTGGATCAAAGGGAACGAGACGATAAAGGAAATCCTGGAATTGATCCATGCCAGAAATAGGCAGGGTGAACGTGGCGTAGGTATTTGTCAGCAAGCTAACTTTGAGGGTGCCGGAGAGTAGCAGAATGACCAGCACCAGCAGGAAAATCAGAGTAGCGCGGCGCATTGTTCCTTGTGCGGCGAACATGGTGTCGGTGGCTTTATCGTGCGCGGCATCATCCTTGCGGAAGATAAGAGCCATGATCATGCCGATGCCAATGCCAAATGCAAGGGAGAGTACCAGACGCGCGATGGCCAGGTCCGCACCGATGACTCCACCCGTGTATATCAGGGCGAGGATATTGGCCGCGGGTGCAAAGAACAGAAAGGTGATGGCTGGACCAATTCCCGCACCTTTTTTGTAGATTCCCGCGAAGAGCGGAACGATAGTACAGGAACAGACCGCCAGCACGGATCCTGCCAACGCCGCGGCCGGATACGAAACAAATTTGGGCGTGTTGCGCCCAAGGAAGCGCGTGACCATTTCTTTCGGAATCAGCGCGGTCATCGCGCCCGCGATGTAGAAGGCGGGGAGCAGGCAGAGGAGAACGTGAGCGGCGAGATAGGAGGCGAGATTTCCAAGTCCACCGTAAAATAATTCTGTGAGGAAGGAGAGAATGTTCATGCGGGATTCAGGCTTTCAACAGGGACGAGGATGGGCGAGCATTGCGGACACTCACACGATGGGTTGACTTGTGTGTTGATGAGCGTGGAAATGGATTCAGCGGAGAGCCCGCTCAGGCGGGCGGAGGCAGTGATCAGGTCCAGGATGGACGCGTCTTTCAGTCGGTAGAAAACGTAGCGGCCATCTCGTCGATCCGTCAGGATGTCTGCTTTGCGGAGGAACATCAAATGTTGCGAGATGTACGCCTGCCGCCAGCCAAGCGCGGCTTCGAGATGACAGACGCAGGCTTCACTCGTCCCGATGGCAAGCAGAATGGCAACGCGTTGGGGCGAGGCGATGGCTGAAAGCGGCGCGGCAATTTTTTCT
>JAYRVQ010000062.1:0-3978 GCA_041918465.1 Anaerolineales bacterium | reverse complement strand
TTCTTACACGCGCGCTCGGCGGAAACGTCCCACCGAAAGGCGATAGCGGATGCCGTCCACGCGCCGACGGTGTTGGTCGCTGAGATGGACGGCAGAATCGTCGGCGTACTACGCGGCGGCAGGGTGGATGCGTTGGGACGGACAGTGCTGCAAAGTCTGTTCGTAAGCGGGGACTGTCACCGTCAGGGGATCGGACGTCAACTGGTTGAGCGCTTCGAGCAGGAATACATTGTTCGCGGCGTGAGGGTCTTCAAGTTGCTGGCGACGATGGAAGCGGTCCCGTTCTATTTGGAAATGGGCTATCGTAAGTCCACGGGGGCGCGGTCCATTCACAGCTTTGAGGGACGCGGGTTAACGTCACGGCCGATGAAGAAGGTTTTGAAAAAATGAAAGCTGGGGAGAGATGTGACCGCGTAGCGTAATCCTTCCTCGCGGGTTATCGTTACAAATCCACTTGGCTCATCTGTAAAGAGTGTGCAATGTGACAGTCACTTCGGAAGTGACTGTCACATTGCTGCACAAGTTCTTCACATGCGCCATCAACTTTAGAGGTGTAACCATGAAAATGCTTCGTTATGGGACTGTTTTGGGCGGTCTGGTCATTCTCGCGTTTGCCGTCGGCTTTATCTTTCAACTTCCATTTGCGGTCAACCTATGGCCTTGGCCGGATGGGCACTATTCGTTTCTGTTCATTGGCTCGATCCTGGCGGCGGTCAGCGCGGCCGCGCTGTGGATTGGCTGGACGGGCGAATTCGGCGCGCTCCCCGCGGGTTCGCTCAACATTCTCGTCATCGCGGCGGGGACAGCTGTTTACTTTTTCAAACTTGCGATGGAAGGCCGCGCCGAACTATCTGTGTTCGGGATCGCGTCCGTGTTCATCGCGTTAGCCGGCGCGGGCGCGTTTTTCTGGAGCCGAAAATTTCCCCTGCGCGAGTCGCTCCCCACACCCACGCTGGTGAAAGTCTCGTTCGGGATTTTCGTCACCGCGCTGATTCTTGCGGGCGGCGCGTTGATTTTCCGCGCGCCGATTTTTCCGTGGGTGCTGAACCCCGATTCCTCCGTCATTTTTGGCTGTATCTTCCTTGGCGACGCTTTTTACTTTCTTTACGGTCTGTACCGTCCCGTTTGGAATAACGCCAAAGGACAACTGCTGAGTTTCCTTGCATATGACCTGGTTTTGATCGTCCCCTTCCTCTGGCTCATCCCAACCATCCAGCCCGAATTCATGCTCAACCTGATCGTGTATGTGGCAGTGTTGGTCTACAGTAGCGCAGTTGCCATCTATTTTCTGTTCATCCATCCACAAACCCGCTTTCGGATTTAATGTTTCCCGTCTTAAAAAGCAGTACGATGATATCGGAGGCCGCCATGACTGATATCAAAATTACGACGGAACTTCTTTATCAAGGCGCGTTGATCTTCGCTCTGACCGATGCGGTCTTTCTTGGACTTTTGGTCTGGCGCGTGCCTGCGGACGCGTTTCGCCGCCTGAAGTGGACTCTCCCCCTCGCTGCGGCATTGGTCTGGTTTGGGATTTGGAGTTGGGCCATCGGCAACTTCTGGGAGACGGTTTACGCGTACGTCTTCCCCGCGTGGGGACAAATTTGGATTCCCCGAATTGCATTCATCCTTGCTGGCGCGGTTGCCCTCGGGATGTGGATACTCGCGGCTCGAAGCAAATGGAATCCCGTTCTGGTTTACTGTCTGCTTGGCGGCGCGCTCGGAAGTTTGACTCACATCTGGGCGGTCTTTCGCGGCGTAGTCGCCAGGCCGCCCATGTTGCAGGGCGCGTCCCCGCTGGCCGCGGTGATCATCGCGTTCTTCGAATACATATTTTATTGGTGCGTAATTTTGGCGCTTGCGTTGGGAATCGATTGGGCGGTTCACAGATTAAACCGCCCCAAAACAGTTTTTAAAAAAGTGTAAAAAACATCACCACTTCCTTTCATGGTTTATCGTCCACCGTCCGCGGTCCATAGTCATCATCCATTTTTTAAGCCTCCCGCCCATCGAAACCCCGAACACGCGTGCTATAATCGCGGCGTAGTCTCCTAGTCTACTAGTTGTTGGTCTTCTGGTCACAAACGACCAGCCGACTAGTGGACTAGCCAACTAGCAGACCAGCCGACTAAAATGTCCTTCGCCCACCTCCACGTCCACACCGACTACTCTTTGCTTGACGGCTTCTCGAACATCAAGAAGTTGACGCAACGCGTCAAAGAGATGGACATGCCCGCGGTCGCCATCACCGACCACGGCACAATGTTTGGGGTGATCGAATTCTTCAACGCCGCCAAAGCCAATGGGGTCAAACCCATCATCGGGCTGGAAGCCTACATGGCCGCGCGCGGCATGAAGGACCGCGACCCAAAACTGGACCGCAGTTCCTTCCACCTTTTATTGCTGGCAGAAAATGAAACGGGGTATCGCAACCTGCTCCAGATCGCGTCCGCCGCGCAACTGGAGGGCATGTACTACTACCCGCGCATCGACCATGATTTCCTCGCCGCACACTCGGATGGATTGATCGCCACCTCGGGCTGTATGGCCGCCGAGATTCCGCGCGCCATTCTGGATCAACAGCCTGAGGAGGCCGTGAGACGCATCAACTGGTACTACGATGTCTTCGGCCCCGACCGCTTCTTCCTTGAATTGCAACAGCACGACATCCCCGAAATTCTCGAACTCAACCGCCGTCTGGTGGAGATGGGCGCGCGCTACAGCGCAAAATACGTCGCGACCAACGATGTCCACTACATCGAACCCGACGATTACAAATATCAGGACATCATGCTCGCCATCCAGACGGGCGCGCACCTCGAAGATAAAGAACGCATGCGTATGACCGACTCATCCTACTACCTGCGTTCGCCGCAGGAGATGAGCCGCATCTTCGCCGAGGTGCCCGAGTCGCTCAGCAACACGTTGCTCATCGCCGAGCGTTGCAATGTGGATTTGGGATTCAAGGGATACCACCTGCCCGAGTTCCCCGTCCCCGAGGGACACACCGCGCAGACCTACCTCCGCTCTCTCTGTGACGAGGGGCTGGGTCGCCGCTACGGGAGTCGCGCGGACAGCAGTCAGGTCCAGGAAAGAATCGAGTACGAGTTGAGCGTCATCCACAAAATGGGATTCGACGCCTACTTCCTCATCGTCTGGGACTTGTGCCGTCACGCGCGTGAGACCAACATCTGGTACAACGCGCGCGGCTCCGCGGCGGGATCCATCGTCGCCTACGCGTTGGACATCACGCTGGTTGATCCCATTCAACATGAATTGCTCTTTGAGCGCTTCCTCAACCCGGGCCGTAAAGAGATGCCCGATATTGATCTTGACTTCCGCGACGACCGCCGCGCCGAGATGCTCGAATATTGCGCTCACAAATACGGCGATGACAAGGTCGCGCAGATCATCACCTTCGGCACGATGGGGACGAAAGCCGCCCTGCGCGACGTGGCGCGCGTCAAGGAAATTCCCCTGCCCGAAGTGGACCGCGTCGCCAAACTTGTCCCGTTCGTTTCGGGACGCAACACCACCATGGCCGACGCGCTGGCCGTCCCTGAATTCAAAAAGATCTACGACACCGATCCGCAGATGCGCGAGTTGATCGACATCGCCGCGAAGATGGAAGGGACCGTCCGCAACGCGGGGACGCACGCCGCAGGCGTCGTCATCAGCGACAGACCGCTGACCGAATATTTGCCCCTACACCGCCCCACGTCAAACGCGGAAGAGACGCCCATCAAAACTGTCACGCAATTTGAAATGGGCATTCTCTCCTCGCTTGGAATGTTAAAGGTGGATTTCCTCGGCCTCATCACGCTCACCGTCATGGCGAAGGCCTGCGACCTGATCAACACGCGTCACGGCAAAGAATTCAACCTGAGCAATATTCCGCTCGATGACCCGAAAGCCTTCGAGTTGATGGGCGCGGGGAATACGGCTGGCTTATTCCAGGTCGAGGGCGGCGGGATGACG
>JAYRVQ010000061.1:0-3608 GCA_041918465.1 Anaerolineales bacterium | reverse complement strand
GAGGGACGCCTGGGATTCCAGTGTCGCTTTTGCGGAATCCAGCAGGGCCTGTGCTCGTTCGACGTCTGCCTCGGCAGATTCGAGATTTCGCTCATCTGTTCCCACCCGCTTCAAAAACTTGACCTGGATCTCGGCCGCCGCTAAATTGGCCTCTGCCTCGCGGACGCGCGCTTCGAGCAGGGCGGTGTCGAGGGTGAGCAGGGTCTGGCCTGCGGTCACTTTGTCGCCCACTTTCACGTCCACAGTTTTGACGCGTCCAATCGCGGGGAAGGCGAGTTGCGCCGTCCGAAGCGGGACGACGACTCCCGACGCGGTCAACCCGTCAGCGGAGGATTCGTTTGGGGACGGTGAGTCCAGCGCGACCGTGGGAAGAGGCGTCGGTGAGGAGGAGGGGAGGGCGGAGCAGGCGGTGAGGAGAGTGATCAGTAAACAGTGAACAGTAATCAGTCGTTTCATTCTTCTCCTACTATTTGCCGTTGGCGCGGCTATCTTTCTCGATGACGCCGTCGCGGAGAGTGACGACGCGGTTGGCATAACCGATGACGCGCGGATCGTGCGTGGCGAAGACAAACGTGACGCCCGTTTCTTTGTTGAGCTTGGAGATGATCTCCATGACCTGCTTGCCGTTCTCGGTATCGAGATTGGCGGTCGGTTCGTCGGCGAGGACGATGAGCGGTTTGCTGACAAGGGCGCGGGCGACCGCGACGCGTTGCTGTTCGCCGCCGCTCAGTTGGTCGGGGCGATGATGCGCGCGATTGGAGAGGCCGACCGCGTCGAGCAGTTCCATGACGCGTTCCTTGCGCGAGCCGTTCTTCTGTCCGCTGAGGAGTAAGGGCATTTCCACGTTCTCGTAGGCGTTGAGGGTGGGGATGAGTGCGAAGAATTGGAACACGAATCCGAGCGTGCCCTTACGAAGGTCGGCGCGCTGGTTGCGATTCAGTTTGGTCACATCCTGCCCGTTGATAACGACCGAGCCTGTGGTGGGCAGATCGAGACAACCAATGATCTGAAGCAGGGTGGTCTTGCCCGAACCAGAGGGTCCGACCAGGGCGGTAAATTCGCCTGAATCGATTTTGAGATCCACGCCGCGCAGGGCGCGTGTTTCCACTTTGCCAATGGTGAAATTGCGAGTGACGTTTGAGATGTTTGCGACTTCCATGGTGTTCTCCTTGCTTTACTTTCCGTGTAATGCTTCCACTGGCTCCATGCGGGAGGCCATGCGGGCGGGGGCGAATGAAGCGATGATCGTGACAACGTACGTGAGGAAACTCAGGTAGATGATGTTGTCGAGGGTCAGCACGGTGTAGATCCGATTCCCGATTAGGACGCCTGTCAGGCCAAACTTGCTCATGTCCATCGGGAAGCCATAGACGCTAAAGTAGTACGTGATCGCGCCGCCAAAGATCATTCCGCCGATGACGCCGAGGGTGGCGATCAGCGCGGCCTCAACCAGGAACTGCGCCAGGATGCGGCGTCCCTTCATGCCGATGGCAGCCAGGATGCCGATCTCGCGCGTCCGCTCGAAGACGGACATGACCAGCGTGTTCGAGACCACCGTGGCGGTGATGCCCAGCACGATCAGATAGAAAATGGTCATATAAGCGTTGGCGAAATCCTCAACCTGAACGATGAGCGCGTTCATGTCACGCCAGGTGACAACCGTGTAGTTGGGCGATTGCAGCGCCGCGGCGACAGTCTCGGCTTGCTCTTTATCGTTTAACATGACGAAGATCAGGCTGGCGCGATCCTCCGCACCCGTGATAGTCTGCGCTTTCGCCAGCGGCAGGAAGACCGTGCTTTCATCGTAACCGAACGTGTTGGTGGAGTAGATGCCGCGGATGGTGAACATCTGCTCCACGATGTCGCCATTTGACGTGTTGACCAGCAGATTGATTTGCTCGCCGACAGCGAGTCCGAGTTTATCCGCCAACGGTTGACCGACGAGGATGCCCTCGCGGTCGTCGGCGGCGAGGAAGTCGCCCTCGATCAAACCTTGACGATAAATCTGATTCGCCGTCGCATCGGGATCAATGCCGACGATCTGGACTCCGCGCGAATTTTCGCCGCGCGTCACGATTCCACTCGCGACGAGGCGCGGGGTCGCGTCCACGATTTGCGGATACTGCCCCTTGACCGTGTCGGCCAGTCCTTGCGGGTTTTCGATCAAGTCTTCCCACTTCAGGCTGATCTTGTTTTCATCGTAATTGAGTCCACGGATCTGGATGTGTCCGCTGAACAGTTGGATGGTGTTCTTGAGCGCGCCTTGCATTTCACCGACCAGCACGCCAGACATCATGAGGAGCATGCTCATCCCAACCGTCACGGCCAGCGCCGAGAGGAGCGTGCGGCGTTTGTTGCGTCCCAGATCGCGGAAAGCCATTTTGAAGATTTGGATCATAGTGTGTCTCTTTCGATTCTCAAAAACCTAAACACAAAGGACACGAAGTACACAAAGGGAAATTCTCTTGTTTTTTTACTTCGTGACCTTTGTGTACTTCGTGGTTAATTATTTTCTTGCTAACGTAATCGCGTGTTCTGGGCAGGCTTTGACGCACAACCCGCAGGCGCGGCATTGCTCGGGGTGGACGAGCAGCGCCTGCTGCCAGCCATGCGCTGTCCCTTTGAGTTTGCCGATGAAAGTCAGGCCCGTTCTCAGGTCAGATGGAAGCGTATCTACTTTGAAAATAGAATACGGGCAGGCGGGGACGCAATCCGCTTTGCCTTCGCATTTGTTGCGGTCAATCACGGGGACGAAGACGCCAGGGTCTTGTCGGCAGGTGGATTTGTCGGGCATTTACGCTTTTTCCATCTCGTTTGCCATCTTGTTGAGTTTGAGGTACGAGAGAATTTCGGGGGTGACGAACACGATTAGAAAGACAAAGAACACGACGATACCGCCGCCCGTGAGTGGAGCGATGAACATATCCTGAAAGTCGCGCAAACTGTGCATGAGGAAAGCGAACGAATAAAAGCGCGGATTTTGGCGCACGAGTGCAATAATGGAAATGACCATCATCACCGCGTTGCGCCCGCCGAGAACGTAAATCATCTTTGCGGAGTTTTCATCTACCGTAATGCCTGGGTAGAGCAACTGCGGGTTGAAGTAGCAGGCGTAGGTTTGGAAGGTCAGAATGGCGAGAATGACGGCTTGCAGAATGTTGATCCAGACGGGGATTTTGGTTTTCATATATTTCTCCTGTGTTAGAATTTATGTGAAAGCGCACCTATTTTATGTGCGTAGTCACGCAATTGTCAATGGATAATGATGGAGAAACCATGTCGATATTCTTCAATGACTTGGAACAAAACGCCTGGGGCGGGTTCTTGGGGACGTATGCCAAACTCAATCGCATGATCGAAGAGGATTTGCAGGCGCATTCGCACATCACTCACGTTGAGTTCGAGGCGCTGCTGCGCCTCTCGTGGAACGAAAATCACCGAATGCGAATTCAGGACCTGGCCGCGCAGAGCATTTTGACGAGGAGCGGAGTCAGCCGCGTGGTGGAGCGACTCGAAAAGGCGGGACTCGTCGTCCGCGAGGAAGCGCCAGAGGATCGCCGCGGCGCGTACGCGGTCCTGACTGAGGCGGGCGAGGAACGCTTCCGTAT
>JAYRVQ010000060.1:0-4172 GCA_041918465.1 Anaerolineales bacterium | reverse complement strand
GATGTTTCTTAAAAGTTTCGAGCAGGTTGTGGAAGACCTCGACGGGGATATTGTTTTCGGACAACATCATCTCCAGCGCATTCGTGTGCTTGCGGACGCGGCTGAGGAACACGTTCTGTTTGATGGATGTGGAGAGCGCGGCGGCGAGTGTGTTTTTGTAATTGAGCAACGTGGCGTGATAGTTCTCCCACGATTCGCGACGGGCGGAGCGGTCATTCAGGGTTAACAGGTTGTTGATGACCGACTCGGACAGTTCGACTTCGTTCCCTTCCTTGTCTTTGATGGACGGGATTTTCATGTCCGCGTTCCTCAACATCGAGGACGCTTCGCCCGCCCCCGAAAACGGGTCGGCCAACATCCCGAGGATTTCCTCCACCTCGCCCGAGCGGACATGTTCGTGTTTGCGGAACAGGTTGTTGAAGAATTGTTCGTAGACGGCGAGACGCGGCTCGTCCTTCATCCACTTCTTGAGTTTCTCCTGTCCGATGGCGAGCACTTCGGGATTCAGGAACGCAGCCGTCGCCATGACCTGACCGTAGAGTCCCTGCGCCTTGCCGTTCATCGCCGCCGCGGACTGGTCGGTGGTATCCACAGAGAAGGAGAAGCCTGCGTAGACGTAGGCGCGGTTCATGCGCGCCATCAGTCCCTCGATGGTCTCGAAGGCGGAGAGCAGGGTCGCGGCGTCTTTCAACGTGCCTTCGAACTTTTTGATCTCGGGCAGGGAGGCGAGGATCGAGTCCACTTCGGCAGACCAGGCTTCGGGCGTGGCGAAGACGGACTCGGCGTTCCAGGTGTAGGACTTGTCGAGGGAGGAGCGGAGGGGGAGGGAGGATGTGTTTATGTTGTGTTTCCTGATCAAGATTTTGAAGCAACATTCAGTGTAGCAGAGATTCCCAGAGCAGGCAATTGTCTCTTGAAAGTAAATCTTTTTACCGTATAATAATTTTAGTGATCAATTTCACAAGCCGTGACAATTGGGGAAGGCAGGTTTTGTGATCCGACTCGAAAGGAGGCTCAAAGTGATTCCCTTCAGGAAATTTGCTTTCAAGGGTGGAGCCTTGTTACTCATACTTCTCCTGTCACTTCTTGGTTCCCTGAGCTGTATGATTTGGGAAATGGGCAAGCCAGTCATTGACGCCGCCGCGACCGAGACCATGCAAGCGGCCATGCTCAACGTCTATGAAACTCAAAAAGCCTCCTTGGCGCAGACACAGGCATCAGTAGCACAAACACAAGCTGCATTTGAGATGACCTATCAAGCAGAAGTGGATGCTGTTCATAAAACCTCAACCGCGCGGGCCAATCCTGCGCCTCCAGTGATTACAAGGATCAGTTTTCCCAGCGAGATTCCAGGCAACCATTCAACGATCATAGGATTGGTATATTTCCAGGACCCCAATGGGGATATTGACCGTGTCACGCTGGAAGTAGTCAGCGCGATTAATTTTGGGGGCTCGGATTATGATCCGATACCCTCTATGGATTCTGGCACCTTGTATGATGGGGCGTTCAAAATATACATCTGGTGCGAGGGTCAACAAAACGTCACTTTGCGGGTGACTCTCTATGATATTTCTGGCTTAAAAAGCAATTCGATGAATTTCTCATTTACCTGCAAGTAGCCCTAATTGCGAGTGCGCCCCACCAGCCTTCAGGCGTGGCGAAGACGGACTCGGCGTTTCAGGTGTGGGATTTGTCAACGGAGGAGCGGAGGGGGAGGGATGACATGGATGGGGTTCCTTATTGGGACACGGATTTCACAGATGGACGCGGAGTTCTTTATTAAACACGAAGTTCACGAAGGGAGCACAAAGGAATTTTTCTAAAGCATTGCTCACAGGGGAATTTTTTGTATTCTCTGATCTATCAATTCGATGGCTGAATTTAGCAGATCAATCATGTATTGTTTGCCTAATTCTTCTGGTGTCATTATCCATATAGAGGAGATGATGTAATCATAACCCATAGATACATCACAAGAATAATAATCTGAACCCATGACACACATAACGTAGAAATATTTTCCCTTTTGGTTCAAGTTCGGAGCGAAAGATGTGCCATCTTCACTTTTTATGGGAATGTGCTTGCTAAATTCCGTTTCAGATAATGGGGAGTCGAAAACCTGAACAATATGCTCTGCTCTTGCGTAGTGTTTAAAAATCACTAGATGTGGAACCTTGGCAACGAAAAATATATTCGCACTATCTTTTGTAGTTGAATCTATCCACGGTAAATCACTCGGCTGATTGGTATGAGTACTCACCCAATTCCAGTTATCGGGAAAGTCTTCCTTTTCAAGTAGAACTTGTAGCGTTGCAGCCGATGAGTCTTGAACTGATGATTTTTCGCTAAGCGTTGGAGATGGTTCAAATACCCCCACGGTAACGAGTAACATTATCATTGCAAAAGTTTGCGCACTGAACCACACGCCAAATGCTATCATGAAAAGATATTTGTTTGTTCTGGCAAACTTACTTTTAACAGAAATTATTGAAAATAACTGAATCGTGAGTATTGATATTACTGTTACTAGTAGTACTGTTGTATCCATATTCATATCGCCATCCTGTTTTAGAAGATTGAAAAATCTTTCTGCGTAAATCCGTGTCATCCGCGTTTTCTGCGTCCCAATTACCTCGGCAACGAGAAGCAAATCTTCGCGCCCGTCCCCGCCGACGAGTCTGCCCAGATTCTCCCTCCATGCGCTTCCACAATCGCACGCGCGAGGTAGAGTCCCAGGCCAGCGCCTTTGGTCTGCTTGACGGCGTTGGTGGAGCGATAGAAGCGGTCGAAGATGTGCGGCAGGTCTTTGGCCTCGATGCCCGCGCCCTGGTCGCTGACGCACACGATCACCTGCTCGGGGCGCACCTGTCCGCTGATGCGGATCTCGCCCTGCGGAGCGTACTTGAGCGCGTTCGAGACGAGGTTGGCGAGGACTTGTTCGATGCGTGTCTCGTCCGCGAGGATGACGGGGAATTTTTCGGGGAAATCGGCGACGAGCTGATGTTTGGATGACTGCACCGCGAAGCGCTCGATCACGCGTGACGCCAAAGCGGGCAGCGCGACATCGGCGCGGTTCAAACTCATGCCGCCCGCCTGCAAACGGGACGCGTCCAGCAGATCGTCGATCATCTTCGCCAGACGATCCGCTTCCTCTTCGATGACTTCGAGCGAGTCGCTGATCGTGCGCTTGTCCCACTTCGCGTCGTCGCGCCGAAGCGTGGACGCGTAGCCCTTGATCAACGCGACGGGCGTCCGCAGTTCGTGGCTGACCACGGAGATGAATGTGCTCTTGACCTCGTCCGCGTTGCGGAAGTGGGTGATGTCGCGCACGGTCACAGTGACGTTGCGCAGTTTCCCCTCGGCGTTGAGCAGGGGCGCGTACGTGATGCCCACAGGGATGGTCGGCGGCTCGGGGCGTTTAAGGTCGCCTTCGATGTAGAGTGTTGCGTTCGGGGTCAGCGGCCAACCGTCCGCGATGGCCTCCTCGAGCGGGACGCCGATCGGGTCACGCGCCCAGCGGATGACGTCCGCGTGAGGCGTGCCAGCCAGTTGGTCGTGAGTCCGACCGTAGATGTGCTCAAAGGCGTCGTTGACGCGCTCGATGGTCAAGTCCGCGTTGAGGATCATGATGCCGTCCGCGGCGGAGTCGAGCAGGGCGTCGAGACGTTGCTTCTCGATGTTGATCTGTCCGTAGAGCCGCGCGTTGTAGACCGCGATGGCGGCCTGACTGGCGAACGAACCGAGCAGGGCTTTGTCGTTGGCCGAGAAGAGGTCGGGGTAACTGCGGAAGATGAAGATCACGCCGATGACCTGGCTGTGCGCCACGAGGGCGATGCCCGTGCCGTTGAGCAGACCCATGCTGGCGGTATAGGTCAACTCTTTCAACATGCGGTTGAGTTCGGTCACATCGAGGTCAGCGACTTTTTCTTCGGTGAGAAGCGGTGTTAGGTAACTGAGGAACGCGGGCGGGATGCCCTGCGCCGTGGCGACGCGCCAGCCCTCGGTCTCTTTGAGGGCGATCAGCCCTGCCTGTCCCGCGAGCATTTCGATGGCGATCTTGAGGATGCGCGCGAGCAGTTTCTCGAGGTCGAGTTCCTCGGTGAGCAGTCGGGCGATTTCGAGCAGGTAGTCTCGTTGGCGGACGCGGAAGTCGGGGAGCATGGGGGAAT
>JAYRVQ010000059.1:0-2436 GCA_041918465.1 Anaerolineales bacterium | reverse complement strand
GTCCATGCCCGACGCGCCGAGTCCATGCACGACGGGGATGAGCGCGATCGTGATCGGGACGTTATCCACCACGGCGGAGAGCAGTGCCACGATCCAGATCATCCCGATGCCGAACAGGATCGGCGGGATGGACGTGAGCGGTTCGATCAGACCGATGAGCGCGTCCAACACCCCGGCCGCTTCCAACCCCCCGACCATCACGAACAACGCGCCGAAGAAGACCAGTACGCTCCATTCCACGTGTTTGAGAGTCTGGTTGATGTCGGGATGCACCCAGACAAGCGCCAGCGCGGCCGCGCTCAACGCCACCAGCGACGGGTCCACGTGCAGGAAGTGATGCACAAAAAAGAACAGGATGGCCAGGCCCAGCACGATCAAAAGTTGACGCGCCGTGACGGGATGGTTGAGCGTCTCGGCAGGATTGAGTTTCATCACCGCATCGGCCTTGCTCGGTTTGACGGAAAGTTCGGTGCGGAACAGGTAGCGCAACAGGTACATCACGCCGATCCACACCACCAGCACGATCGGCAGGGAGTGGATGAGGAAATCATTGAACGACAACGGCGCGGCGGAGGCGATCAACACATTGGGCGGGTCGCCGACCAGTGTGGCCACGCCGCCGATGTTCGAGATGAGCGCTTCGGTGATGAGGAACGGGAGCGACGAGATGCCGAGAATTTCGCAGATGAGCAGGGTCACAGGCGCGATCAACACCACCGTGGTGACGTTATCCAAAAACATCGAAAGGATGGTGGTGATGACCGCCAGCAAAAAGAACAGGCGTTTTGGATTTCCCTTCGACGCGCGCGCCGCGAGGACAGCCAGATATTGAAAGAAGCCCGTCGGTTCGAGCATGGCGACGAGGATCATCATGCCAAGCAGAAGGCCGAGCGTGTTGAGGTCAATAGCCTCGATGGCCTGCTCTTCCGAGTAAAAACCCATCACACGTCCGACCACGATGGTGAGCATGGAGCCTGCCAGCGCGGTGATGGTGCGATTGAGTTTCTCGGTGAAGATGAGATACAGGCTTCCGAAGAAGATGACGACGACGATGATTCCTGCCAGCATCTTCTACTCCACCGACGACCACGAGGAAAGGATCTTTGTGCCGATGTCCACGCGCGAAGTGATGCCGACCAGTTCGCCCTTTTTGCTGACCACGGGCATATCGTGCAGGTTGTGCTGCAACATCAACGCGTAGGCGCGCAGGAGGCCACAATCCTCCTCCACAGTGAAGGCGGATTTGAGGATGGACGTGATCGGCTGTTCGAGCGATTCGGCTTCGGGACGCGTCGTCTCCACCGCGCCGAAATCGTGGACGAAATCCACATCCTCGATGAAGGCCACGAAATCGGGTAAATCCAGCGTTAGTAGGTCGCGCAATCCAATCACACCCACAACCTTATTTTTGTCATCTACCACAGGCAGGAGGCCAATGTGCTTTTGGACAAAGATGGCCGCCGCCGCGCGCACGGTGTCGCTGGCGTGGATGGATACGACATGGCGTTTCATACAAGAGGATACGGTCATAAAAAATCTCCGGGGAAGGTTTACTTTGATTTTCTACCGAAAAATGTATCCTGTCGAATGGTCGTGCGAACAGGAAAAACACCCTGCTCCACCGAGCGCAATTCTTCCACGGTGAAGAATGTTTTGGGGTATGTGTTGTGGATGGTCTCAATCACATTCGGCAGATCTTTTCGACTCACGATAGTATAAACGAGTTTTACCGGCCCCTTTGCCCCGTGCGCGTTCACGCTGGTCACGCCGTAGCCCGCCGCGCGCAGTTCCTCGATCAGCCCCGTTCGATTTTCGGACAGGATGGCGCGCACGACGAGATTCCCGATGGCGAGCCGCTCCTCGATCCGCATACCGATGTAGTTGCCAGCGGCGAATCCGCCCGCGTAGGCCAGGTAGGCCACGAGGTTGTGCGCGCCCTTTGTGATCTCCGCGATCACGCTGACCCAGATGAAGACTTCCACAAAACCAAGTAACGGAGCAAGACGCTTTTTTCCGCGTGACGTGAAGATGATGCGGATCGTGCCGAGCGAAACGTCCACCACGCGGGCGAGGAAAACCAGAAAGGGCAGGGCGAGCCAGGTGTACCAATCGAATGTTTCCATGCCACCTCCTACAAACTGCGGCTCTTTCCCATCGTCGGGAAAATCCATTTGTCTTCGTAGTATTCGCGCAGGGTTTTATAGTAGTACAGGGCTTCCTTGTTTTGCAAACCATAGTCCCAATCAGATTTCAAACGGTGGGACTCACGCTGGAATTCTTCGTCGGGGATTTCAGTCTCGGCTATCTGCTCAATCAGATCGGAGGAACCTGCGCCGCTGGAGAATTTTTGCTTGGGGCGGTTGACGATTTCCTCGGGCAGGTCGCTGGCGAAGGCCTGGCGGAGCAGGGCCTTCGGGGCGCGGCCGCGCGACTACT
>JAYRVQ010000058.1:0-1765 GCA_041918465.1 Anaerolineales bacterium | reverse complement strand
CCGATCCGATGGTGAAGGTGGGACGATTGGTGTACGAAGTCCATGCGTGGATGGTGGGGAAGGGTATCCTGCCGTGATTCGTGAATTTCGCGAGGATGATTTCGACGCGGTAACGCGTCTGTGGCGCGCGGCGCGGGAAGTAACCTTTCCTGATTTTATGCGCAAGCATCCGCACACCTTCGAGGAAGACTGCAATTACTTTCGAAATGTGATTCTTGCCAACAACGATGTCTGGGTGATGAATATAGATGGACGCGTGGCTGGCTTCCTCGCCATCGCGGGCGATTTTGTGGATCAACTTTACATCCATCCCGATTTTCAGCGTCGCGGAATGGGCAAGGAATTACTCGATTTTGCGAAAGCGCGCTCGCCTGAGCATGTTTGGCTGTACACTTTACAGGTCAATGCAAATGGACGCGCATTCTACGAGAAGAATGGGTTTGTGGCAGTGCGGTTTGGCGTCAGCCCCGCGCCCGAGTCTGAGCCAGATGTGGAATATCACTGGAGGGGGAGGTGCGAGGGATGAAATTTAGGTGGCAGTTGGCGTTGGCGGCGCTTTTCCTTATAACTTTCATTTCGCTGTCAGTTTGGGGATTCTGGCCGCCGCATCGCGAGACGGTGATGGTGCCGCTCGTTCTCCCCGCGGGGATGCCGTCCTTGCCCGAGGAGCGGACGATCCACCTGACCTTTTCGCCGAGGATGCGCGCGGGGGATTCGCAGGTGGTTGAGTTAAACGTGATAGCAGAGGGGGAGTCGACGGGTGATGGCGTTTATGAAGAGTACAACGTGATTCCCGAGGCGCGGCTGGATCTGTCCCTGGCGGATGTGCGGCCTGCGGATACCGTCAGCACGGCGCTGGTGGAGGGAGGCGGCGCGACCTTCTACTGGGAGGTGAATCCGCGCGAGGATGGTGTGTTGCGCGGGACGGTTTGGCTGTATCTGCGACTCGTCCCGAAGGCGGGTGGGGAGGAGGCGCGTCAGCCAGTATCTGCTCAGTTGATCGAGATCAGCTCAAAGTCCGTTTTGGGGCGAACGGGGAGTCAGGCGCGGGTAGTGGGAATTGTTGGGGTTATCGTCGGTTTGGGGATGGGAATCCCGAGCGTGCGGGTGCGTCGCACTTTACCAAATGGGATTGGTTCAAGCGGGCCGAGGACGCGCATTTAGTGGGATAAATCCACCCATCTGGTGCGACGCACTTCCCTGTAAATATATGACGATTATCACCCAAAAAATTGACATGCTTTCATATAATGTAATTGCGCTTCATGGTACAATCTTCAAGTCAATTTGACCGTTGACCGACATTTTTTTCATGGAGCGACCATGCAAACCGAGTGGATTTATATTGGCTTGTTCCTGATCGTGGGGGCGTTCATCCCTGCGGCGGCTATCATTTTGTCGGCGATTTTATCGCCACGCAAGCCCAACCCGATTAAGGAAAGTACATACGAGTGCGGCATCGAAACAGTGGGTGAAAACTGGGTGCAGTTCAAGGCGCAGTATTACGTTTTCGCGCTCATTTTCCTGGTCTTCGATGTGGAGACGGTCTTCCTGTTTCCGTGGGCGGTTTCACTGAACCAGTTGGGACTGTTTGCAGTGGTGGAGGGCATTATTTTCATTGGCATTCTCATGGCAGGACTCGTGTATGCCTGGCGCAAGGGGATGCTGGAGTGGGCGTAGGTTTGGTTAACTAAAAATGGAAGGCTGAAAGGATTTGTCTTTTCAGCCTTTTCTTTGTGTAATAGGAGCAACGCATGGACTTTTT
>JAYRVQ010000057.1:0-2985 GCA_041918465.1 Anaerolineales bacterium | reverse complement strand
GGACTCACGTACTGAAAAGTCACAAGCCTGTCTCCACCATGCAAACCTGCGGACAGTGTCACGACACCGAGTTCATTGTTTCGCACTCGTATCATTCCGACCTCGGCCTGAGCGACTATAAAACAAACGCTGATTCGTGGAACGCGTCCAACGGATTGTTCGGAAAGTTCGATCCCATCTCCTATCGCTATCTTTCCCAGACAGGGGACGCGCGTCTTGATCTGACCACACCGGACTGGCTGCTCACCTACGGCTGGCGCGTCCCCGGGGGCGGGCCAGCGGTCAATAGTCGCGGCGGACAGCCTCTCGTGAGTCTGAAGCCGAACGTGCAAAACCCCGAAGCCAGCGCGTACGATCCCGAGTCGGGACAATTCACAGCCTGGGATTGGTCCAAGTCCGGCGTCATCGAAATGAACTGCTTCCTGTGTCACACGGCCAATCCCAACAACGAGGCCCGCGTTGAGTCCATTGCGCGCGGTGAATTTGGCTGGGCCAACACCGCCACCCTGCTCGGCTCTGGCATTCTCCTGCGAACAACCACGGAATGGGTCTACAACGAAAGGGCTTTTGACCCCGACGGAAACCTGCTCCCGAATTTTGTCCAACTCCAGGAACCGACCAACGCCAACTGCGCTTCGTGCCACGGCGAAATCCACGAAGACCCGACCGCGCCGCTGACATTGAACGCCTGCGACCCGACCCAAACCCAGACCGCCACAACGGGACAGGTTGTCTCCTCGCAAAAAATTTCCGAATCGGGACTCAACCTGAGCGACAAGGCCAGCCTGACCTATGCTTGGGACATCCACGCCGAGCGTGCCTTAAAATGCACCGACTGCCACTATTCGCTCAACAACCCCGTGCATTCACAGGACGAGAAAGCCGCCAACCCCGATCATCTTACCTACGACCCTCGCAAACTTGAGATCGGCGAATACGTTGAAAAACCGAATCACAATTTTGCGCGTGGCGCCAGCGCCCAGTTCACCATCGCCCCTGACCTGAAAGGCACAATGCGCCGCTGCGAGTCCTGCCATGACGAACAGAAAGCGCACGCCAACTGGCTGCCCTACACAGATCGTCACATGCAGGTGCTTGCCTGCGAAACCTGTCACATCCCCAAGATGTACGCGCCCGCCTACCAAACCGCAGACTGGACCGTTGTCAAACTCGACGGCGCGGGCAACACCACCTGCCGCGGCATCGAAGGCGCGAATGCGACCACAGACCTCGTCATCGGATACCAACCTGTCTTGATGAAACGCACCAACGTGGATGGGAACACGCTCATTGCCCCATACAACCTGGTGACATCCTTCTTCTGGACCTATAACGATGAAGACGGCGCTACGCGCCCGGTTCGTCAGGCGGACCTCGAGGCTGTATACCTCGAAAATGGCGACTACGCGGCTGACGTTCTCTCCACCTTTGACGCGGACGCGGATGATCAACTTTCCGACGCGGAACTCGTCCTCGACAGCAAATCCAAACAGGGGTTGATCGCGGGCAAACTCGAAGCGCTTGGACTGAAAAATGTCCGCATCTATGGACAGGTCCAGCCCTACTCCATCAACCACAATGTGGTCAGCGGCGAATACGCGGTCAGCGAATGTAATGCATGTCACAACGAAGAATCGCGCATTACCGCATCGATCATGTTGGTAGACAACGCTCCAGCGGGAATCACGCCTGAATTTGTGAGCGACTCTAACGTCATGTTCAGCGGCGAGATCGAAAACGCTGGCGGGACTCTTATTTATCGCCCCGTCAACGAGAAGGATAGCGTGTATGTCTTCGGCCACAATCGTATCTCGTGGATCGACTGGTTCGGCGCGCTGGCGTTTGTAGGTACCGTGCTCGGCGTGGCTGGGCATAGCACATTACGATATACCGCCGCGCGAAAACTAGGCAAGCGCCAGGTAAAGACCAAGCCCGTCTACATGTACGAAGCCTATGAGCGCTTCTGGCACTGGCTACAGACTCTCGTGATCGTCATCCTGCTCCTGACAGGGGTCATCATCCATCGCCCCGACATGTTTGGCGTTTTCTCATTCCGCTACATGGTGACAATTCACAACACACTGGCTGCCCTGCTGGCTCTCAACGCCTTGTTCTCACTGTTCTGGCACCTCGTCAGCGGCGAAATCCAGCAATACATTCCTCACCCGTATGGCTTCATTGACCAGGCCATCGTGCAGGCGAAATATTACCTTCAAGGCGTATTCAAGCACGAACCGCACCCGTTCAATAAGACGAAGGATCGCAAGTTCAACCCACTTCAAACCGTCACCTATCTCGGACTGCTTGGCGTTCTGTTTCCCTTGCAAGGCATCACAGGCATCCTGATGTGGGCGGTTCAACGAATCCCTTCCATCTCCACCTTCCTGGGCGGATTGCCTGTGCTTGCCCCGATTCACACGCTATTAGCCTGGCTGTTCGCGACCTTCATCATCGCCCACGTGTACCTGACAACCATTGCCGGCCCGAAACCTCTTGATGCCATTCAGGCTATGGTGACAGGCTGGGAAGACATGGAAGTACACGAAGGCAGTGAACAGTGATCAGTGTTCAGTTATCAGTAACTGGTGAATGGTAATCACAAAAGGAGATTCAATGGCAACAAAATCCCTCTTCAACCGCACACCCAAGCCATACGTGCATCCGTATTTCGGCGGCATGGTTTTGGGGATCATCCTCTTCCTTGCCCTGCTCCTCACAGGCAACGGACTCGGCTCCTCGGGAGCCACCAGCCGCATCGTGACCGCGGCCACCGACCTGGTCGCGCCCGAACACGTGGACACCACTCCCTACTTGCTGAAGCTTGCGGGCGGCGACAAGAATCCCTTCGACGACTGGATCGTCCCCGTTTTCTTCGGCGCGTTGCTTGGCGGATTTTCCTCAGGCATGATCTTCGGCCGCGTCAAACTCGAGACAACCAAAGGCCCCAATATCTCGAATCGCACACGCTGGCTGGTTTCCTTCCTC
>JAYRVQ010000056.1:0-8791 GCA_041918465.1 Anaerolineales bacterium | reverse complement strand
GAACAGATTCGTCGCGGTCTGGCGGACGGTTCCATCCCAACCGGGGTCCCGGCAGAGCCTTAGCCTAGTTCTACCTTGCACAATCAATGGAGAGGCTGTATACTTCCCAGTGGGGAACGATGCCATTTCACTCTTTTCAAGGAGGTGAATCGCCTCGAGACAAAATGTTACCAACATGTCGAATCCCCAACAATCCAACTTTCTCATATTTTGAGAGGAGAAGAAAATGAAGAAACTGTACGTTGTTATGGCTGTTTTGGTCGCTCTTTCGATTGTGCTGACCGCTTGCGGCCCCAAGACCACCCCCACTCCCGTTGCGACCGAACCGCCTGTGGTCGTGACCGAGCCCCCCGTTGTCCCCACTGAACCGCCCGCGCCCGCCTTCAAGGTTGGCCAGGTGACCGACCTCGGTGGTATTGATGACAAGTCCTTCAACGCCAGCGCCTGGAAGGGTGCTGAAGATTCCATGGCTGATCTTGGCACTGAGGCCAAATACCTGGAATCTCAGCAACAGTCCGATTACGCCAAGAACATCCAGCAATATTTGGATGAGGGCACCGATCTGGTTATCACCGTTGGCTTCCTGCTGGGCGTGGACACCGCCAAGTTCGCCATCGCGAATCCCGAGCAGAAGTTCGCTATTGTGGACTACACCTACCCGGACTGCTGGCCCGGCGCGAACGTGGGCGTTGACTGCGGTACCGATCAGGAACTGGCGAATGTGCGCGGTCTGGCCTTCCAGACCGACCAGGCCGCTTTCCTGGCTGGTTATCTGGCCGCCGGCATGACCGAGACCGGCACGGTTGCCACTTATGGTGGTTTGCCGATTCCTACCGTTACGATCTTTATGAAGGGCTTTGAAGCGGGTGTGAAGTATTACAACCAGCAGAAGGGCACTGACGTGAAGGTTCTTGGTTGGAATAACGCCACCGGCGAAGGCACCTTTGCCAATGGTTTCGAATCCACCGATGATGGACGCGCTCTGGCTGAGTCCTTCATGCAGGAAGGCGCCGACATCATCCTACCCGTCGCTGGACAGGTTGGCCTCGGCTCCGCCGCTGTCTGCAAAGAGACCGGCTCCTGCAAGGTTATCGGCGTGGATGCCGACTGGGTTGATACCGCTCCTGAGTACAAGGAAGTTGTTTTGACATCCGTTCTCAAGAAGATCGATGTCGCTGTTTACAACACCATCAAGGACGCGGTGGAGGGTAAGTTCACCGGCGGCACCGTGATCTACACGATTGCCGATGGTGGCGTGGATATCGCCCCCTTCCATGATTTTGACAGTGTCGTCTCCGCGGAAATGAAAGCCGAACTCGAAGCCATCAAGGCGGCTTTGATCGACGGTTCACTCACCGTGGACGCCATTCTCGCCCAGTAATTTGTTTGCCCAAAAGAGGCCGGGGGATTCCCCGGCCTCTTTTTTATCTCATCCATTTTGCAGGCGGATGATGCGCCGTAAGCGTCGCGGTACATTTTATCGAGGAGAATATCCATGCCTCCAGTTTTGGAATTGAAAGATATTTCCAAGTCCTTCCCCGGCGTGCGTGCCAACGATGGCATTAACCTAGATTTGCAGGAAGGCGAGATCCATACTTTATTGGGGGAAAATGGCGCAGGCAAGACCACCCTGATGAACATTCTTTACGGCCTGTACAAGCCAGACTCTGGTGAAATTATTGTACGCGGCAAAAAAGCGGATATCCACAGTCCCACGGATGCCATTGCGCGCGGCATTGGCATGGTGCACCAGCACTTTATGCTTGTGCCGGTGATGACTGTGACAGAAAATGTGATGCTTGGCGTGGAAGAGAAACGCAATGGTGTTCTCCTGGATCGCGCCAAAGTGGCGGCGCGCATCCGGGAGATCTCGCAACTCTACGGACTGGAAGTGGATCCCGATGCCTACATCAAAGACCTGCCTGTAGGCACACAACAACGCGTGGAAATTATTAAAGTCCTGTACCGCCAGGCAGACATCCTCATCCTGGATGAGCCGACTGCCGTGCTCACCCCGCAGGAAGTGGAAGGCCTGTTCACAGTCTTGCGTTCCCTGGTGGAAAAAGGCAAATCCATTATTTTCATCACCCATAAATTGAAAGAGGTCATGGCGCTGGCTGACCGCATCACTGTTCTACGGAATGGGCGGACAGTTGGCACGGTCATGCCGGGTGAGGTCAGCCCCGAAAAACTGGCTTCCATGATGGTGGGACGCGAGGTTAACCTGGTGGTGCCCAAGAAAGCCTCCAATCCCACTCAACCCGCTCTTGAAGTTAAAGACCTGTTTGTGGAAGACGAGCGTGGCCAAATGACGGTGCATGGCGTCTCATTTGAAGTGAAGATGGGCGAGGTGTTGGGGGTCGCCGGTGTGCAGGGTAACGGACAGACACAGTTGGTCTACGCGCTGACCGGGCTTCTGCCAGCTGTTAGCGGCGCCATTCGCATTCTCGGAGAGCCGATCAAACGCGCCACCCCGCGCAAAATTCTCGAACGCGGCGTAGCGCACATTCCGGAAGACCGTCAGAAGCATGGATTGATCCTATCCTTCCCGATTCACGATAACATGATGTTGTGCACGTATTATCAGCCCCCGTTTGCGCGCGGCATCTCTCTGCAGGAAAAGACGATCCTGGGGAACGCCGAAAAACTGGTGGACCAGTTCGATGTGCGCACGCCGAACATTTTTGTCCCGGCCTCCAGTCTTTCAGGCGGTAACCAGCAGAAAGTGATTGTGGCGCGTGAGTTCTCACGTCCGATCAAACTGCTGATCGCCTCTCAACCGACCCGCGGGCTGGATGTCGGTTCGATCGAATATATCCACAGCCGCATCATTGAAAAACGTGATGAGGGGACAGCCGTCCTGGTGGTGTCTTCGGAGTTGGATGAAATCCTGGCGCTTTCCGACCGGATCGCGGTCATGTATCGCGGCCAGATCGTGGATATTGTCCCAGCCGCGCGGGCCAGCAAGGAATACATCGGCCTGTTGATGGCGGGTATCCAGCCTGCCGACGCGGCCAAGTCTGCGCCGGAACGGACTGGCGAAGTGGAACGCGTCTTTTAGGAGGCAGTAACGTGGCAGTCAAAGAAGAAACAAAAAAAACGGCCTCCGGGCCGAGGTCCGAAAAGAAGCGAAGCGAATCCCTTTGGCAGTCGTTGCTGGTTCCTGTGTTGGCTGTCTTCACCGGGCTGGTGCTTGGCGGAGTTGTCATCGCGGCCACCGATAAGGGTGTGGCGGAAGCATTTGGAAATTTTTCCGCCGACCCGGGCGCGGCGTTCAAATCCATCTGGACGGCGATCGCGACCGCTTATGGCGCGCTGTTCTACGGTTCGCTTGGAAGCCCGCGCGAGATACTGGAAGGTTTTCGCGTTTATCTGTCCACAGGGGATAGCGCGACTCTGTTGAAGGCGATCTATCCGCTGACCGAAAGCCTGGTGACTGCCACCCCGTACATTTTCGCCGGGCTGTCAGTGGCTCTCGGTTTCCGTTGCGGCTTGTTCAACATTGGCGCGGAGGGACAGTTTTTTATGGGGGCGCTGGGTGCGGCCTTTGTGGGATACAGTATTAAGGGGATGCCCTGGTTCATTCACCTGCCACTTGCAGTTTTGGGCGGCGCGCTGGCCGGAGCGATCTGGGGCGCGATCCCCGGATATTTGAAGGCGAAGTTTGGCGCGCACGAGGTGGTGAACACGATCATGATGAACTGGATCGCGTTCCGCCTGAGCGATTGGCTGTTGACTGGCCCGATGATGGCGGTGGGTTTCCGACCGGTCACGCCCAATATCCAGCCGACCGCGGAACTGCCGCGCTTTTTCCCTGATCCACTGCGGTTCAATTGGGGCTTTGTGCTGGCTCTGGCGGTGGCCTGGCTGGTTTACTGGTTCCTGTTTAAAACCACGCTCGGATTTGAAATCCGCGCGGTGGGAGCCAACCCGGATGGTTCCAAATACGCGGGAATGAGCGTTGTCCGTAATTTTGTGATGGTGATGACATTAAGTGGCGCGTTGGCCGGGCTGGCTGGCGCGGCGCAGGTGCTGGGTGTGGACCATTGGGTGGGACAGGGGTTCTCTGCTGGTTATGGCTTTGACGCCATCGCGCTGGCCCTGCTCGGCAAGAGTCATCCGCTGGGTGTGGTGCTGGCGGCCATCCTGTTCGGCATCTTGCGCGGCGGTGCAACGCGTATGCAATCGCTGGCTGGAATCCCCATTGACATCATCTCCATCATCCAGGGTTTGGTGATCATCTTTGTGGCCGCTCCGGCCATCATCCGCTGGATTTACCGAATCCGTGTGACATCCACCGATTCAACGGTGCTGACACGCGGTTGGGGCAAATAGGTGCATTATGACTGTTCAAACCATACCATCTAGTGTAACCTCACGTTCTCGCATCAGAACCGGGATTGCATTGCTTGTCCTCGGCTTGTTGATATTCCTGCTCTTCACGCCCGGAACGGAACCCGGACAGACCGCCAAGTTTGGCATGAATCTGATTAGTTCAGCCGCGGTCAAAATTCCAGATCTTGTCCTGCCAGTGCAGGCCAGCCTGTACATCCTTTCGTTCATTGTTGTATTTCTCGGTGCGTTTCAGATGGCGCGCGGCATTCGTTCGCCCGGTGTGCTGTTTGGCGTTCTTGCCTTTTGTTTCGTGTCCGCTTTCATGATCTGGGCCGCCGCAGATAAATCGCTCAGCCTGATCGGTATGCTAAGTAGTTCCCTTGTGCGCGCCACTCCCATCGCATTGGCCGCATTGTGTGGTGTCATTAGCGAAAAGGCGGGAGTTGTCAATATTGGCATCGAAGGCATCATGCTAATCTCGGCGCTGTGCTCTGTTGTGGCGGGTACACTCACCCACAGCCTGTATGTCGGTCTCATTATCGGCATCCTGACCGGCGCGCTGACAGCCGCCTTCCACGCCTTCCTTGTCATCCGTTTCAAAGTGGACCAGATCGTGAGTGGTGTGGCCATTAACATTTTTGCCACCGGTGCCACCTCTTTCCTGTCATCCAAATACCTGCAACACCAGGGTGATCTCCTCAACAACTCTGGCACCTTCCCGATCATCCAAATTCCCCTGCTGTCAAAAATCCCCATCCTTGGGCCAATCTTTTTTGAGAACAACCTCGTTGTCTACCTCATGCTTCTGATCGTTGTCGTTATGCACATTGTTCTCTACTACACCCCCTGGGGACTGCGGACGCGCGCAGTCGGCGAACACCCGAAAGCCGCCGATACCCTTGGCGTCAATGTTTTCTTTGTCCGCTATGTTAACGTCATCATCGGTGGCATGATCGCCGGATTGGGCGGCGCCTACTTCACTCTTGGCTCAGTGGGCCGCTTTGATGAAGTGATGACTGCCGGTAAGGGCTTCATTGGCCTGGCTGCCATGATCTTCGGTAACTGGAATCCCATCGGCGCATTCACATCCTCGCTCATCTTTGGTTTTGCAGATTCACTGCAAGTCAAAATGCAGATTCTCTCCGTGCCCATCCCCTCCTCGATTTTGGCCATGGCTCCCTACATCGTGACCATGATCGTGCTGACCGGCGTGGTTGGACGCGCCATCCCGCCTGCCGCGGACGGCGCTCCGTACGAAAAGCAATAACAACCCCTCGCCTCACACTGGACGGGAAGCCGGGTCGCTGCTTCCCGTCCTTTTGATTCCGCCACGGCCTCCTCTGGGACATAAGCGGGAGACGAAATAAAACATATTCAGGTAAAATAATTTCCAACCTGCTTATGGAGGCAGAGAGAAATGAGGAGAATCAATCGTTTTTTTCTGGCATTATCGGCATTAATGCTGGCCGCGCTGGCCTGTAATTTGCCGCGGCCCGAAACATCAACCCCTGCGTCTGAGCCGAACGCGGCCTTTACTGCCGCCGCGCAGACTGTTGCCGCGCATTCCACACAATCCGCATTGACTCAGAACGCACCTATTGCCACTAGTGTTGTTCCATCGCCGACCAATACCAATGTGCCGACCATTCCGCCGCCAACCGTACCCCCGTCCGCCACACCGGAATGTGACAAAGCTCAATTCATTGACGATGTCAACATTCCTGACGGCACGGTCATGACGCCGGGACAGGCCTTCACCAAAACCTGGAGACTTAAGAATATTGGCGTGTGCCCATGGACGGGTTACTCGCTGATCTTCGATAACGGCGACTCCATGAGCGGCGCCTCTTCATCCGCCATTGGCACCACGCCTCCTGGTGGGACGGTTGATATATCGGTCAACCTCATTGCGCCTGCCTCGGCTGGCAACTACCGCGGCTATTGGCGTATCCGCAATTCGTCAGGAGTCCTGCTCCCCGTCATTGGCGGCTATCAGGGAAAATCCTTTTACGTGGATATCAAAGTTACCAACCCCTCGGTCACGGTCAACTTGCCATACATGTCCGCTGAGAGCGGACTAGTCACCAGCGGTGGCGCGATCAACGCGCTGACCGTAGCCGCCGGTGACAGCCTGAGCAACCAGGGAGTGGAAGCCTTCCTCAGTTTCAACATTGCAGGTATCCCGGCCGGATCCACCATCCAATCTGCATCTTTGAAACTGATCGGCGGCGGATCGGTACGCGGGGACCCCTTTGGCACACTTGGTTGCCTGCGCGCTTATGTTCATAACTATGGCATTGTGGATGCTGGTGACTTTGTTGCGCCCGGAGCAACCGGAGCGTTCGCACGCTGGTGTACCGCGGGTGATGCAGGAGGTACCGTCAGTGACGCAACCCTCGTAGTCGCGCTTCAGGGAGCCGTGGGTTCCTCGCGCTTCCAGTTCCGCCTGCAATTCAAAGACTCCCTCACCGATGGAGATGGGACCATTGACGATGTGTTGATCATCGCCCCGGTGACACTGACCATTACCTACATCGCACCATAAGTATTTGCGGCACAAACCCAGTCAGAAGCGCCCGGTAATTACCGGGCGCTTCCATTAATCCATTCTCATATCCGGGCGTTATAATAATAAAGGCATTCCCCTTGAAGCCGAAAGGATAAGAATGAAGCGTACCTTTTCCTTGATCTCCCTCCTGCTGACCGCCAGTTTTCTGCTCGGCGCGTGTGGACCTTCAGCGGACAACGAATCTGCCATCGCCACTGCCGTTGCTCTGACGGTTCAGGCGCAGGCGACCACTCCCACATCGGAAGTCACCCAACCCTCCGCCACGCCTCTCGCGGACCCGGCAACTGCTACCACACTGACACCTCCAGCCACCCCGACAACATCTCCTGCCACCGGTTCCTACGCAAACTGTATGGTTGCCAGCCTCGTATCCGAAAACCCGCCCGACAAAACAATTTTTAGCCCTGGTCAGAAATTTCTGAAAACCTGGCACATCCAAAATAACAGTGATTGCACCTGGAACACCAGTTACAAAATTGTCTTTTGGAACGGCGATCTGATGGGAGGATCCTACAATTACAACTTCCCCCAAATGTTACCTCCCGGCGATAGCGCGGACGTCAGCATTCAACTCGCGGCCCCGGATGTTGCCGGTACCTACAAAGGTGAATGGAAACTTCAAACCCCCGACGGACAATATTTTGGCGTAGGCCAGTATAGCGCGGCCTTGTGGACGGAAATCGACGTGCTTGCCGCCAATGCGACCCCTACTTATGGTATCACTGCCGTCACCTACGATTTGGAACGCCAACCGCTTACTGGCTGTAACACCAACAACTGGTTTTACGTGACCGCCCACGTTTCTTTCAGCGGCCCAATGGAGCAGGTCATCCTCCAATTCCGGCACAGCGACGGATTTCGATCCAGCAAATTCAAACTCGAGATCACCGAAGCCACCACATTGAACTTCAAAGACGAGTGGAAATTCCATTATGCCGATACCCAGGGCCCGAAATGGATCCAATTGACACAAGTATTTCCCGAATACATTGAATTTGAAAAAGTGAATTTCACTTTTGAGTGTAAATAACCCACATGTTGAGCCGAGGATAACTCCTCGGCTCAGTATTTAATGGGGATGGAACTTTCCTTTTCTCAACAACGTCTCAAAGTGTGAAAGTTCACTTATTTTGGAGAGTTGAAAATGAAAACCCGAGAATTAACAATTTCCATTGCTCTTATGGTTGTAATCCTTGTACAAGCCGCCTGTAACTTCCCAAGCGCGGAAACGCCTGACCCGGCGGCAACGCTGAATGCACTCTATACCCAGTCTGCACAGACGCTGGAAGCCATGGCGACCCAATCTGTGCTGACACCCACCCCTGTTGGGACAATCACGGTAACCATGCCTGGTCCTACCAACACCTCTGTGCCGGGACTTAATACGCCAACACCCATTCCGCCTATCAGAACAAACACTCCCGTTACACGTTGCAACTGGGCGGATTTTATCTTGGATGTGACCTACCCGGACGGCTCTGTCATTGGACGCAATGTTCCCTTCACGAAAGTCTGGAGGATAAAAAATATTGGTACCTGTTCGTGGACAACCAATTACGCTCTCGTCTTTGTGGACGGAGAAGCAATGGATGCTCCAGTTGCTTTGGGATTGCCGGGAACGGTCAACCCGGGACAAACGATTGATATCCCTGTTAACCTTGTTACGCCCGGAAAGGATGGCCGTTACAAGGGGTATTTTAAATTGCGCGATGCCTCGGGCATATTGTTTGGGGTCGGCAACCAGGCCAATATTGCCTTTTGGGTGGATGTGAAAGTCTCGGGTGAGAGTTTTGGAGCCTATGATTTTGCCGCGCATTACTGCGATGCCGATTGGAATAACGGTAAAAAATTCCTGCCCTGCCCCGGCGTGGACGGGGATAATGACGG
>JAYRVQ010000055.1:0-5617 GCA_041918465.1 Anaerolineales bacterium | reverse complement strand
GCAATTCCTCGCGAAGCCTGCCTCAACAGGCACTCGCCACGATAAAAGAGATTCTTAAGAAATATAGTGCAAAATCCCCTGACTGCATAGATAGGTTTTATTACATATTCATGCCGTAATCCACCGGAAAATCACTAAAACAGCGGTTTGAGCCGAACTCTCAAGTGAGAACGGATTTTAGCGAATCGGATTCCACCCAGGTTGATCGTTTTTGCTTCCACCATTTTCGCAAAACGTTCCAGGCCATTGGCAAGCGCATCTGCAAACGTCGCGTCGCGCGGCGCGTCCTCCTCCAGCCAGAAACCCAGGATGTGCAGGTTCATCGTCGTCCTATCCAATTTCAGATCGGTACGCGCCACCAGATCGTCGCCGTACAAGATCGGCAGAACATAATATCCCCAACGGCGCTGTTCGACGGGTTTGTAGACTTCCCAGATGTAATCGAAATCGAAGACTTGCTTTGAGCGCCCGCGCGCGGTCACCATCTCGAGTGGCGCCACAAACGTGACCTCATCCTGTGTGGTCGGCCCGAGCGGAGTCCACGCTGAGGGGACGCGGCCTGCCTCGAGGTCCGCGAGAAGCGGCAAATCGTCTGCAAAGGTGATCCACTTCTCGGTTGAGCCTTCGATGCGGAGAGGCGCGATGACTTTCCGTTCGTAGAGTTCATCCAGTTTTTTCTGCGCCTCTTCCGCGGAAACGGCCCTGCTAATGTTGTCCTGCCAGCCCGCGCGGAATCGCTTTTCGCGCATGAGGTTGAGCATGGCGAGGGTCTTGCGCGCGAAAAAGTCTTCGGCCTCCTCGATGGAGGAGACGCGGTCGAATTTTTTCGGCAGGACGCGCTCGCGCAAATCGTAGATGCGGTCGAAGCCGCGGCGGTCGGTGATCATCACTTCGCCGAGCAGCCAGAGATAGTAGAGGGCCACGGCGGTATCTTTGCGGCCGCGGTAACTCCAGGTGACGTGGGGGTTGCCCGTGAAATCGCGATTGCTCATGGAGCCGTTGGCGCGCAGAGCAGAAAGAACCTGCGGCATGGCTTCGGGATGGTTCTTCTTAAGAAGGATATGGCGCGAGTAGTTTTGGGTGCGCGGCATCAGGGCGCGGAAGTGTGGAAATTCTTCGATGGGATACATGAAAAGCGAACCGCCATAATCGAAGAATTGTCTCTGCTGGTACGCAACCTGATAGAGGTGTTTGGGACGGTAATCGAGGACGCGTCCGTGCAGGGCGATATCCTGACTGCGCGCCGCGATGTTGAGCGGGTCAAGTTGCAGGGCTTGCATTTGGCGGATGGCGGCCGCGGTGCCGTCCACGCCCGCGAAACGGCGACCAGGCCACAGTCCGTGCTGACCGAGGAGGAAGCGGCGGTGAGTCTGTTTGGAGATGGAGTCTGTCATGCGGGTTTGAATTCCTGGATCATGGCGAAGGTCACGCCTGAAGGTTCGTTGAAGAGGCAAATCCATTCACCGCCGCCAACGTCAAACGGCGCGTCCACAATGAAGCCGCCGTGCTCCTGAATTTTCTTCGCCATTGCGTGGATATCATCCACGCGGATGTAGAGCGCCACGAAAGGAAGTTTTGCGCGGCGCAGGGTGAAGATGCCGCCGCCTGTGATGGTGGGCGGGTTATGACGCATTTTGAAAAAACCGGCTTTTTCATCGAAATCGATCTGCCAGCCAAAAACATCGCGGAAGAATGTCACGGTTTTTTCGGCATCGTGGGTAGCCAGTTCCCACCAGACAATTGGGTTTGCAGACATGGGTGTCTCCTTACAAAAAGACCGAGGCAAGCCTCGGTCTACCCTCTATGGTTGTTGTCTATTTATCGTCGCCCAGGCTTGCAATCGCGCGCAACAGTCCAAACACCAGCACGCCGATCTTCATGCCATCACCGGTGGTGATGGCCGTGGATGTTTCATCGCGCTCGGCGCGGCGGGTAAGGAGCATGGCGGCGATGAGACCGGTGAACGCGCCGATCAATGCGCCAAGGAAAAGAGTTTTGCCTTTGTTTTCCATAAAATCACCTTTCTATTTCGTGCCCATCAGTCGCTTAAGCGAGGCAACGATGCCGTCCAGTGCAAGGATGGGCTTGACAGCCTGGTCTGCACCGCGCTTGACGTAGCCTTCGATGCGCCAGACGATTCTCTGTGCCTGTCCCGTGTAGCCGGGGATGAGGGCGAGCAGGCGCGCCATCCCGTAGATGATGCCGAAGAAGACGATGAGCAGGAGCAGTCCCGCGGCCATCAGCGGAATGACCAGCCAGATAATGGAGATGGCCGCCCAGCGTCCCACCTCGCCGTCATCGCGGAAGGTGGCGATGCCCGTCAATGTCGCGACGGCAATGATGAGCGCGACTGCAATCAGCATGGGGACGAGAATCTTCGTCCACAGTTCGCGGCGATGATTTTTATATGAGGGATGTTCCGCGGGGGAGGGGAGGCGGGCTTTTTCCATAGCGATATTTTAGCATGAAACCCCCATCCCAACCTTCCCCCAAATCAAAGTACGGATTTTGGGGAAGGCTAAAAACCACTCTCCCCCATTTTCGTTTTTTGAAAATGGGGGAGAGTACGGGGCGGGGGTTTATCTTCGATTTCTCAGGAAGGTCGGGATATCGAGATCGTCGCTTCCGTAGGTGGCGGGCGGTGTGGACTTGGATGCCTCATCCGCTCTGGGCTCGTGGGCCGCGGCGACGGAGACATTTTCAAGGGGGCGGATGTAGTGCAGGGGCTGAGAGACGGGCTCCGAGCGGCGCGTTGTTGTCGGGCGTTCGAGCACGCGTCGGGGGAGTCCGCCGCGCTCAAATCCAGTAGCGATGACGGTGATGCGGACTTCATCGCCCATATTCGGATCGATGACCGCACCGAAGATCATGTTGACATCGGGGTGCGAGGTCTCGCGGATGATGGCCGCGGCCTGATTGACCTCGAAGAGGGTCAGGTTCGGGCCGCCAGTGACGTTGAACAGGACGCCGCGCGCGCCGTCAATGGTGATGTCCAGCAACTGGCTGGAGATGGCCTGCTCGGCGGCTTTGCGGGCGCGTTCGTCGCCTTCGCCCTTGCCGACTGCCATCAATGCCGCGCCGCCCTCGCCCATGATCGTGCGGACGTCGGCGAAGTCGAGATTGATGAGGCCGGGCGTGGTAATCAGTTCGGAGATGCCCTGGATGCCCTGATGCAAAACTTCATCGGCCATGCGGAAGGAATCCTGCAGGCTGGCGCGTTTATCGGCTAGTTGGAGCAGGCGGTCATTCGGGATGACAATGAGGGTATCGGCGTGTTCTTTAAGTTTGCTGATGCCCTGCTCCGCGGACTGTTGCCGGCGCATGCCTTCAAATGTGAACGGGCGGGTGACAACACCGATGGTCAACGCGCCGGACTCTTTGGCGATCTGCGAGACGATGGGAGCCGCGCCGGTGCCGGTGCCGCCGCCCATGCCCGCGGTAACGAAGACCATATCCGAGCCTTTGAGCACGTTGTACAACTCGTCAGCGGTCTCCTCCGCGGCCTTGCGACCAACTTCCGGGTCGCCGCCCGCGCCGAGGCCGCGCGTTAACTTGTCACCGAGGCGGACGCGTACTGAGGCTTTCGAGAGCATCAGCGCCTGCGCGTCGGTGTTGACGGAGATGAACTCCACGCCTTGAATGCCTTCATCCATCATGCGGTTGACGGCATTCGATCCGCCGCCTCCCACGCCGATGACTTTGATGCGTGCATACGATTCGGTTGACAAATTTCGTGTGGCTTTGTTCGCGTCCATTGGGCTTCTCCTTTTTCGATTATACAGGGAAAATTAATTTGCGCGTAGGGTAAAAAGTACTCTTGATACTTGAACTTACGGAAATCTTTTTCTCAACCACAAAGGGTCACGAAGGAAAAAAGATTGGAGAATTTCCTTTGTGTATCTTTGTGATCTTTCGTGGTGAGAGATTACGGCAACAACCTCTTGATCCATTCTTTGATATTCGCAAAAACCATATTCTGTTCTCCTTTCACGCGGCGCTTCCGTCCGCGCTTGTGGCTGGTTCCGCCTTCGATGGCATTGAACCCCCAATACAGGAGTCCAACGCTGGTGGAATAAGCAGGCGAGTTCAACTTGTCCACGAGGCCGACAAGATTTTCGGGCTGCGCGGCGCGGACGGGAAGTCCCATCACCTCGGATGCGAGGCGTTTGATGCCGGGGAGCATCGAGACGCCGCCTGTCAGCACAATGCCGGCAGGCAGGAGGCCGTCGTAGCCGGAGCGTTTGATCTCCTGATGGATCAGTTTAAAAATTTCCATCACGCGCGCTTCGATGATGTGCGACAGATCCTGTCGGTTGATCTGCACCGGGTGATCTTCGCCGAACGGACGGATGGAGAAATATTCCTCAGGTCCCACTTCGCCGCGCAACGCGTGACCTTGTTGCTTCTTCACTTCCTCCGCCTGCGAGACGGGCAGTCGCAGACCGTGCGCGATATCCTGCGTGATGTGATTCCCGCCGACGGCCAGAACCATCGTGTGCCATACGTCGCCGTTGACGTAGATCGCCAGGTCGGTTGTCCCGCCGCCAATATCGCAGACGGCGACTCCCATTTCGCGCTCCTGCTCGGTCAATGTGACTTCGCCCGAGGCGAGCGGATTCAAAACGAATTGCATTTCCTTCACGCCCGCCGCGGCGACACACTGTCGCAAGTTGTCCACGGTCGCGGCGGAGGCGGTGATGATATGCGTCTCCACTTCCAGTTTGTAACCGTGCAGACCGATCGGCTGGCGGATGCCGTCCTGCCCGTCGATGGAGAATCCTCTTTGTATAACGTGAACAATTTCCCGGTCGGAAGGAATCGCAATGGCGCGTGCCTGATCGAGGGCGTTGTACATGTCCAGTTCGTCCACTATCCCGCCCGTGATTCCCGAAGTCCCGCGGCTGTTCACCGACGAAACGTGCGCGCCCGCCAGACTCACCAGCGCTCGGGTGATCTCCAGGCCCGAGGTGTGCTCGGCGCGTTTTACCGAACGCGAGATGGCCTGCGTGGCCGCGTTCAGGTCCACAATGTTGCCCTTCTTGATCCCCTCGGACGGTTCGATACCCACGCCGAGGATACGGATGGACTTGCCATCCTCCACGCGCCCAACCAGCGTACAGATTTTTGTCGTGCCAACGTCGATGCCTACAACGATCTCTTCCATGTCATTGTCCCAAACGATAGTACGGGGCGCCTGGATACGCCACGTTGATGAATGATGGTGTGATGCCGCGCTGGCTCAACGAATCCACCAGCGCCGAGTACACGCGCAACCTCACGTCGGTCTCCTGTGCCTTCGATCCAAACCAGACCGTCCAACCGCGCCCATCCACCCAGCCGAGTCCGAACTTCGGGTTGTACAACAGGACTGAGCCCTGCGGGACGTGCGGCGCGAGCAAGCGAATGGACTCGATGATTGGCGCCGCCACGAACGGGACGGGAGCCAGCGGGTCACTCTCGGACTTTTGGCCTGCTGGCGGTGATCCTGACGCGCTGATCACCACCAGGCCCTGCGCTTCGCCACGCGGACGGAAGATCACGCCTTCCGCGTCCACCCACGCGTACGCGCCATCCTGCTCCCAGCGGATGACAGGTTGACGCTCAACGATCGTCGCGG
>JAYRVQ010000054.1:0-1586 GCA_041918465.1 Anaerolineales bacterium | reverse complement strand
GCCCACATCCACGCCCGAGCCGCCGACTGCCACCCCCGTCCCCGCGGCCGCGACTGTTAACGGGGAGATCATTCCGCTCGTAGAGTACGAGGCCGAACTGGCGCGCTATAAATCCGCGCAGGCCGCGCTCGGCAAAACAGTATCCGACGAGGATGCGGCGCACATCGTGCTGGACGATCTCATCAGCCGGGTTTTGCTGGGACAAGGCGCGCGGGCCGCAGGACTGTCCATAACGGAAGCAGACGTACAGTCCAGGATCGACGCGTTGGCCACATCCCTCGGCGGCGCGGACAAATTGTCCGCGTGGCAGTCCGCACACGGCTACACCGACGAGTCGTTTCGCGCTGCGTTGAAACGCGCGGCCGAAGCGGCTTTGATGCGTGACAAAATCATTGCGGATGTGCCTGGTACTGTGGAGCAGGTTCACGCCCGCCAAATTCTGCTCTATAATGATGTTGACGCGCAAAATTTACTGGCGCAATTGAAGGCCGGTGCAAAGTTCGATGAACTGGCTGTAACGTATGACCCGGTAACGCGCGGCGACCTGGGCTGGTTCCCGCAGGGTTATCTGCTGAATGCGGATCTCGAAGCGGCCGCGTTTGCTTTGCAGGCCGGACAGTTTAGCGAAGTGATTCCCAGTGAGGTCGGTTTCCACATCATTTACATTGTGGAGCGAGGTCCGCACCTGCTTTCGCCCGATGCCCTGTTGGTTTTGCAGGGACGCGCCGTGACAGACTGGGTAAACCAGCAACGCGCACAGGCCAGCATCCTGCTGGTTCCGTAGTGGAGTGACACAGATGAGTGATTTCAAAGATATCGATTTTGACCGCCCGCGCCAGAGATCCTCGCCGGGATTGCAGGTATGGGATATTCTATCGATTACCATCCTGGTGATCACGGCCTGTATCGGGCTGTATTACCTGCTGGTGTTTTTCATCCCCGAGACTCCTCTCAATCCATTTCCGCCATCCCGATTTGACATCGTGCCGACGCAGACCATCACGCCGATCGTCATGCCCGCCACATGGACGCCCAGCGCGACGCCATATATTCCTCCCACCGACACACCCCGTCCGACGTTCACGCCGGTCTACACGTCCACCGTATTCTCATTTGCATCGCCTACAGCCAGTCCCAAGCCGAGCGCCACACCCAAGGCTCCCTATTCCGCCAAGGTGGAATACATCGCCAGCAGTAAGTATCGTCCGGAATTCGGATGTAACTGGGTGGGGGTGGCGGGAATCGTTCTGGATAAAAACAGCGCCCATCACATTTATGTGCAAGTGCTTCTGATCGGAACGTTGAATGGGCAACCCATTAACAACATCACTGTGTCGGGTACGGCGCCTCAATACTATGGAGCATCTGGATTCGAATTCCAATTGGGTGACACTCCGGTAGATTCCACCAAGACACTCTATCTGCAATTGCGCGACCAGGGCGGCGTTCCGCTCTCAGAAAATATTTATATCAACACGTATAACAACTGTAGCAAGAACATGGTGTTCATCACCTTCCGGGAAAACAAGTAATGCACACCTGCCCTGGCGGGCGGTGCCAGGGAAATTAATATTGCACCACAAAAT
>JAYRVQ010000053.1:0-1716 GCA_041918465.1 Anaerolineales bacterium | reverse complement strand
CGGATGAGGTTCTCGCGCGTAAAGATGTAGAGGCAGGAATTCTCCTCGTAAACGGGGGGCAGGTCTTGCGTCTGGACGAGTTCGTGCGGGTTGTGGTTGATGGCGCGGCCGTCGGCAAAGTAGAGGCGGGTTTGGAGGCGCGTCACGGAGAAGAGCGAGTCATTCTTGGGGTAATTGGTAAATAGGGATTGGATGGCACGGGAGACGGTTTCGGGTTTAAGAAGAGGATTGGTGCTATGCGTTTGCAGGTAGAAATCCGCTTCGACCTGCGCCGTGTCGTGGAGCAGGATGTCGTTCATGGGGACGTCGTCCGCGAGTAAATGCTCGGGGCGAGGAATCAGCCGCACGGTCGGGAAGAAGCGGCGCACGCCGTCCATCACAGGCTCGGAGTCGGTATCCACCATCACCGTCTCGATCTCAGGGACGGCGAGCAGGGTGGCGAGGATGTGGTGAAAGAGCGGCTTGCCTGCCAGCGGACGGTAGTTTTTGCCAGGCACGCGCTGGCTATGGTGGCGCATGGGAACGAGGGCGGCGAGTTTCATGGGGGGGATTATACCGAATTGGCCCCGTAAAAAATGAACGCACTTTTCAGCGCGTCCATTCTGTCATGCGGCGACTGGCACAAAGATGCTTGGCTTGATCGTGCTACCCCGCTTTCAACTCCACCACTTTTTCCTTTAGCCAGAGATTGGCAAGCGTTTCCGCGCTGATTCCACGACGATGCGCCAATTCTTCGATCTCGGAAAGCAGGTCTGGTTCAACTGGAATTGCCACCGTTACGTGAAATTCCACATCGGGCGCGTTGGGATCATCGAATTCGGTAAAGTCATGCTTGTCCCAGAATTCGCCCATTTTTTCAAGATTGTCCGTTTTGGAAATTGAACTCTTATTTGCGGCCATAGGATTTTCGCTCTTTCTGACTCATGTCGCGTGCGCTAATTATAATCGCGGTATTCTCGCCTGGCTTGAAAACGAAGAAGATCGAAAGATATCTTCCGCCGAAGGATTGTCCAAAGGCAACATAGACATCCTCACCCTGAGTATGGCCTTTCTCTGCAAAACGAAAGCGGGGATCGTTCAATAATGCCTGCCTCACCTCGCGTATGGAAACGTGATGCTTTTTGGCAAGTTTTTCCTCGATCGCTTCAGGGCAAATGATGGTCTCAATTTGCATGGCATCCATTATAGTCCATGCGTTGGAAAATGAATCAGGTACAATTCGCTCACCCATGCTCGAAAAACTCCCCTTCCTCCTCTGGCTCCTCGCCTGGGCTCTCGGCGGACTCCTCCTCGCATCCTCCGCCCTCCACCTCCCGCGTCGCTTCATCCTCGGCGTCGGCCTGACCCTCGGCGCGGTAACGCAGGTCTGGCTTGCGAACCTCCTCGGCTTCGTCCTCCCCGCGCCCGTTGCCTTTTGGGGCGGCGCGCTCCTCACCCTCGCGCTGGGATTGATTTTCTCCTGGCCGCTCCGCGTCGACAAGCTCTGTCAACTCATCCCCGCCTCCTGGGGACAAATCCTCGCACTTCTCCTCCTCACCTACCTCTTCACCGCCATCGGCCGCGGTCTGCTGCTCTTTGAAGATTACCAAAACCTGCCCACCATCTCGCTCATGGCGCGCGGCGACATCCCGCCGACCTTCGCCCTCGATCCCAACGTCCGCTTCGGCTACCACTATCTCATGCTCCTCTTCGCCGCGCAGATCACCCTGCTCGGCG
>JAYRVQ010000052.1:0-5173 GCA_041918465.1 Anaerolineales bacterium | reverse complement strand
GAAAGCGCTTGAGACGATTTAACGACCAGCTTTCGGATATGCTTAATTTGATGGTGAATGGCCTGCGCGCGGGCTATTCCATCATGCAGGCCATGGAAGCGGTCAGCAGGGAAATGCCCTCCCCAATCTCGGACGAGTTTCGCCGCGTGGTGCAGGAAATGCAATTGGGCATTCCCATGGAGACCGCTCTTGAGAATCTTTATCGTCGCATCCCCAGCGATGATCTGGATTTTGTTATCACGGCTGTCAATGTTCAGCGCGAGGTAGGCGGTAATTTATCCGAGATACTCGACACCATCTCGTTCACCATTCGCGAGCGCGTGCGCATCAAAGGCGAGATTCGCGTATTGACTTCGCAGGTCCGCACATCCGGGACCGCCATGGCCCTTATCCCTATTTTCCTGGTCGTTTTCCTGTGGTTCCTTAACCCCGAATACATGGGTTCGTTTTTTGATAAGGGGCCTCTTTGCGGATTTGGGGCTCTGGGCTTGGCAGGCACATTGATCGTGGTTGGCTATGTCATCATGATGAAGATCGCGGATATCGAGGTGTAATATGCAATGGGTGATTGGAATACTCGTTGGCGTTGTTCTGATCGGCGGAGCCATCTATCTGATTGTGGTTGGCAACCGGGCGATGTCACAACAGGAGGAGAACGAAGATCCGTTGATGGCGCGCCTGGCCGAATTTAGCGAGCGCGGTGAATTGGTCTCCCTGGAGCAGATCGAACTCTCCCAGCCTTTTAGCGAGCGCGTTGTTGTGCCGATTGTGAAACGCTTGGGCGAAATTTCGACCCGTTTTACGCCTCAGAAAGTTCTTTTGGAAACTACCCGCAAATTGGAGCTGGCGGGCAATCCCGGGCGGATCGACGCGGCCACGTTTCTGGCCACCCGCTTTGTTGTTCCAATAATATTTGACGGTTTCCTGCTTTTGATTTCTCGCGTCTCTCCGACGCCCTGGCCGTTCGCGCGTCTCTTTATCGCTTTGCTGGTTTTTGGCCTGCTCGGATTCGCCTTCCCGCAACTTTGGCTAACCAGCAAGATTCAAGGCCGGCAACATGAAATCCGCAAAGCCATGCCGGATGCGCTTGACTTGTTGACCATCTGTGTGGAAGCCGGTCTCAGTTTTGACTCTGCCATGTCAAAAGTGAGCGAGAAGTGGGAAAATCAACTCTCCCTGGCTTTCGCCCGTGTCATCCGTGAGATTCAACTTGGTAAACTTCAGCGCGAAGCCTTGCGGGATATGTCTGACCGCCTTGGCATCCCTGAGATGACCAGTTTTGTGGCCGCCGTGATCCAAAGCCAGCAACTCGGCGTAAGTATGGCCAAGGTTTTGCGCATCCAATCGGAGCAGATGCGTATGAAGCGTCGCCAGCGGGCGGAAGAGGAGGCGCACAAAGCTCCGGTCAAGATGATCTTTCCGATGGGAATCTTGATCTTCCCATCCATTCTTATCATTCTGTTGACGCCCGCTATTATCCAGATCGTTGATGTGTTTGGCAGTGCCTTTGGAGCCCCATAATTTGTGACAAACTCTCACTGGTCGTATCCGCTTTACCGATTGGCTTGGAGCGGGCTCGACTGGTTGTTTCCGCCTCGCTGTGGTGGGTGCGGAAAAGCGGGTTCCCGCTGGTGTGACGAGTGTCAGGGAAAGGTCCCTGTGCTCACTGGCAGACTGTGCGAGAAATGCGGTCTGCCGGTCTCTCGCGATGGCCTTTGCGAGCGTTGTAGAACCGATCCGCCGCCCTTTCGCGCCCTGCGTGCCTGGGCGGCCTTTGATTTTCCCGTTCGACAGGCCCTGCATAAATTAAAATACCGCCGTGATATGGGATTAGGCGATGCGCTGGCTGTGCCCCTTGCCCGTTTTACAGCGTCGTTATCCTGGCCGCTTGAAGTGGTTCTTCCTGTACCGCTGGGACGGAAACGCATGCAGGAACGCGGGTATAATCAAGTTGACTTGATTGCACGCCCTTTGTCGCTTGCGCTTGACTTGGACTATCAGCCTGCCGCGCTCAAACGGAAACGGGAGACCGCTTCGCAGGTCGGACTCTCTGCAGTGAAACGCCGCGAAAATATGCAGAACGCCTTTTTAGCAGATGCCGCTATTGTTCGGGGGAAAACCGTCCTCGTGATGGACGATGTCTCCACAACGGGATCCACCCTAACGTCGTGTTCTGAAGCGCTTCTCCAGTCGGGCGCAAAAGATGTGTTTGCTTTGACCGTCGCGCGGGCGTTGCCTCACCACGGTCTGCATCAAGTCTAATCCACACTATTCCCCAGGAGGTCCTATGTCCCACCATAACGTAGACGTCCAGACCCGCAACATGGAAATGACCGATGCCATCAATAAATATGTAAACGACAAGGCGGAACGGTTGAGTCGGCACTTGCCACAGATTGAAGATGTGCGCGTGGAATTGACCTATTTTAAATCTGCGCGCAGCGCCTCAGATCGATTTAGTGCCGAGATCACCGCGCGAGGAAAAGGCCTGCTCTTGCGCGCGGAGGAACGCGCGGACGATCTGCACGCCGCATTCGACACAGCGCTGGATAAACTCGATCGCCAGATCGAACGTTACAAGGGTAAACGCTATCATGGCCGCGGCGACGGGCGTTCTGCCGCAGAGGCCGCTGAACAGATCATGGACGATGAGACAGGCGAACTGACTCCGCTGGTGGCGAAGCGCAAGAAATTTGCGCTGTACCCAATGAACGAGGAAGAGGCTGTTGTGCAGATGCGCGAACTTGGCCACGATAACTTCTTTATCTTTTATAATGGGGAGACGAGCAAGATCAATGTGCTCTACCGGCGCCGAAATGGAAGTTACGGTTTGATCGAGCCGGAAATCGGCTGAACCTCTCGGATCGCTCACTGGCCCGGGCTACCTGTCCGGGCCTTTTTATCAGGATTACGATATGGAAATGTTGGATTTTGATGACGAACTGACCGACGACAAGATTGCCGCAAGTCACATTGATGGCCTGCAGGCCGAAGAGTCGGTTGTGCAATTGCTCAGGGCGCTGGGAGAAAACCCCGAGCGTGATGGTTTGAAAAACACACCGCGCCGCGTGGCGCGCATGTACAGCGAACTGCTGGCGGGTTACCAGGTGGACCCCACGGCCATGATCAACGGCGCGCTCTTCGATGTCAAATACGATGAGATGGTCATCGTGCGCGACATTGAATTCTATAGTCTGTGCGAGCACCACATGCTCCCGTTCATGGGGCGCGTCCACGTGGCTTACATCCCCGATGGCAAAGTGCTTGGCCTTTCCAAAATCCCGCGCGTCGTGGATATGTACGCCCGCCGCCTGCAAGTTCAGGAGCGCATGACTCGCCAGATCGCGGATTTCCTGCGCGACCTGCTCAAGCCCCAGGGCGTGGCTGTGGTTGTTGAAGCCCTGCATCTGTGCATGATGATGCGCGGCGTTAAAAAACACGATGCCCGCATGACTACTTCCGCCATGCATGGCGCCTTCCGTGCCAACCTCGCCACGCGCGAGGAGTTTTTGGCGAACATCTCACGCGGCGAAGGCCCCCTGCGGATTTAAACTGACTTGGGATTTTTCTCGCGCCGTCGGACTTTCCCCGCTTCTTTCTTGACTTTGGCCTGCCGCGCGCGTTCGATCTCAACGCCCACGGACGCGGTCTCCGGCACCGCACCAGGCTTGTCCACCCGCACGACAACTTTCCGCACCTTCGGCTCCTGCAAACACAACTCGGCAATATCGTTTGCCAGCGCTTCCACAGTCATCCGCGCCGCGCTCTCCGCGTGGGTGCGGATTTTTCTTGCCACATCGCTGTAACTTACGCAATCGGCAATATTGTCCGTGCGCGCCGCCTGCCGCGTATCGGTGTAGATGGTGACATTGATGACGATCTCGCGCGGCGTCACGCGCTCCCAGTCGTGGATGCCGAGGATGCCGAGAACTTTCAAGTCTTTGATGAATACTTTGTCCATTTGCGCGTAGCCAGAATTACAAGAGCGGTTATTTTGCCAGTTCCTGCGTTGATTGTAGCCGAGTTAGCGCGAGAAATGCAACTGCAAGCACGATCCATGCCAGGATTTGTCCCAGATGCAGACCGCCGAAGACGAGGGTACTGTCGCCGCGGAAGGCCTCGAGGAAGAGATGCGCGCCCGCTGTCCACGCGAGGAACGTCAGGAACTGCGCGCCCGCGATGGGAAACGGTTTTCGCAATCCGATCAGACTCAAAATGAATAGAGCGAGTGCCACCTCATAAACTTGACTCGGATGCCGCACCGCGCCGTGCAGGGAAATGCCCCACGGCAGGGACGTTTCCTTGCCAAATGCATTACCTGAAGCCAAATGTGACAGTCCAATACCAACCATCACGGTGGCGAAGAAGGGCGTCAACGCGTCGAGCGTGGGCCAGAAGGCGAGTCCTTTGCGCTGGCCGTAAACGAGCGCGACGATGAATCCGATGGCGAGTCCGCCTGTCAGATCAAAAAGGGATGCGTTGAGTGAGATGATGTCGAGCGGGGAGACGCGGAAACTGTCCCAGTGTGTGAGGGCGAAGGAAAGCCGTCCGCCAGCGAGAAAGCCGAAGAGAGCAAGCAAGATCAGATTGTCGAGTGAAGCGGAATTGAGTCCGCTTTGGGATGCGCGTTTCTCCGTCAGCACCATCCCGATATAAACGGACGCGATGACGAAAAGTCCCGCGGCTTGGACAGCGAGCGGACCAATTTGGATGATGGGAAACATCAGGGCGTCTCCTCCGAGAGCAGGGATTCGATCTCGGCGCGCAGGGTGGATTCGGCCAGCGGCCCGCCGATGACGACTTTGGTGATGACGCCGTCGCGCCCGACGAAGAATGTGCTGGGGAGCGCGCTCACTCGGTAGAGACGCGTCGCCTCGCCTTTTGTATCCAGCGGGATCGGGAAGGGGAGTTGGTATTCGGCCACGAATTTTTCCACCGCGTCACGCGCATCCTGCGAAGTGGAGTTGACCGCCAGGATCACGAGGCCGCGTTCCTTGTATTCCGCGTAAAAATCTTTGAAGGCGGGCATCTCCATCCGACACGGCCCGCACCACGAAGCCCACACGTTGAGGATGACCGCCTGCCCACGCAAGTCGGAGAGCGTGACCTGCCCACCGTCCAGCGTTTCGAGCGTGAAGTCGGGCGCGAGGAATCCCTTTTGCGGCGCGGGGAT
>JAYRVQ010000051.1:0-2640 GCA_041918465.1 Anaerolineales bacterium | reverse complement strand
TGTGGGGCGGATTGCCAATCCGCCCTACTTTTGTTTCATCGCCTCGTGCAGTTTATCCGCCAGCGCGGCGGCCTCCGCGTCATCGCAGGAATCGTCGCGGGCGAGGAATTTTAGCCCGCGCTCGGTGACATCCTTGCGGCGCGGGACGATCCAGCAGTGGAAATGCGGCGCGCCCTCCATCGTGGACAGTTGGTAGATGCGTTCGGCTTGCGTGTGAAGGATCAGCGCGGCATAGGCCTTTTTCAGCACGCCACCGAGGGAGGCCGCTTCCTCGTCCGTCATTTCGGCGTAGGTGAGAAAATGCCGCCGTGACTCGATGAACAGCGTCCCCAGCGGACCCAGTTTCCCTGGCGCGTGGCAAACCATCCAGTGCTCATGTTCGTAGATGTAGCCACCGGGAGGGGCGGGTTCGAGTCCGTTGTGTTTTCGGCAGATGAAGCAGGTGTCCATGATTATATGTTCCGATACACCCCGCCGCGCGTGGAAATTTCAAGCACGAGCACGATCAATTTGTCATCTTCGATGGCATAGATGATTCGCCAATCTCCGATACGCAGGCGATAGAGATTTTCATAGCCGCTTAGTTTTTTATAGCCCATGGGGCGAGGTTCGCTGGCCAAGCCACGGATGGCGCGGCGGATGCGCTCCAATGTGTCACCGTCCAGCCGCCTCAATATTTTTTCGGCCTTGCGGTGGATGATCACCCGCCAGTGAACTTCGGTCATGCCGTTTTCCCCAGCTCTGAATCTACCTCATCCCATGCACGGGCAATGGAGGGGTCTTTCTTCCATTCTTCATAGGCCGCCGCGGCTTCCCGCACGGCGCGCATTTCATCCAGTTCCTCGCGGATTTGCTCGTAATCCACTGCTGGAATCACAACTACGACACTTTTGCCATTGCGTTCGATGATCACGTCACCTTTACCAGATAACACGTTATCCAATAAATCACGGAACTTGGCGCGCGCTTCGCCGCTTTGAATTGTTAAAGTAGGCATTTTGTCTCCTTATGATGTACAAGACGTACAAATTATACAAATTGTACACCTTTTAGAGAGAGAGGTCAAGCATACATATCACTCCATTTCCCACCAAAGCAATGTCCGTTGCAACGCGGCAAAGACAGCCAGCGCGGGGACGGTCATCACAACGGAGGCGGCCATCAGGAGCGGCCAGTTGGTCTTGTCCATTTCCTGGAGTTGGAGCAGGCCGACGGGCAGGGTGTAGAGCGTCTGCGAGCGGAGGTAGAGCAGAGGATTGATGAAATCATTCCAGTAGAAGAAGAAGGCCAGCATCCCGACCGCCATCAACGCGGGACGTGCCAGCGGCAGGGCGATGTGCCACCAGATTTTCAGCAGGCTAGCTCCGTCCATTTGCGCGGACTCGAAGACGGCGCGGTCCACGCGGCGGAAGTTCCAGTAGAAGAGCAGAATGAAGAGCGGGCTGGAACCCATCAGCGCGGGGGCGATCAGCACGAGATGCGAGTTGCTGATTCCCAGCCAGGCGAAGAAGACGAAGCGCGCCAGCCACAGCGCGGTGACGGGGATCATCAGCAGGATAATGGACAGGATCAACAAGCGCAATCGGGCGCGCGGACCGAGTTGTGACATCCCGAAGCCCGCCCACGAAGCCGTCAGCAGGGTGAGCAGGACTCCGCTCGCGGCGACGAAGAGCGAGTTGAGCAGGTAACGTCCGAAGGGCAGGATGTCGAAGATGCGCGCGTAGTTGGCGAATGTCCACGGTTGCGGAATCAATTCGAGGGTCGGGGAGGGAGGCGTCCCCGCGACGCGCAGGGAGGCGGAAACCATCCAGACGAGGGGCAGGAGGAAGAGTCCCGTCAATAGAAACGGGAGCAGGTGGCGGGTCAGGAAGGAGGCGAGGCGGTTAGTCTGCATCCAATCCCGATTCCTCGAATACGAAATAGGCCAGCAGGGACAAAATCAGCGTGGCAACAAAAACCACCAGCATCAGGGCGGAGGCAATCCCGAAGTGGAAGTTGTCGAAGGCTTCCTCGTAGATCATCAGCGGGGCGAAGAAGGTGGCGTAGTAGGGGCCGCCGCGTGTCATCAGGTAGGCGGGTGTGAAGGTGCTTTGGAAGGAGAGCGCGATGTCGCGGATGCTAAGCAGGATGAGCCACGGACTGAGCAGGGGCAGGGTGATTCGGAAAAATTGCTGGAGGCCGCTCGCACCATCGACGCGGGAGGCTTCGTAGTATTCGCGCGGGATATGACGCAGGCCCGCCAGCAGGATGACGAATCCCTCGCCGATCGTGAACAGCGACATCAACACGATGCCGCGCAATGCCCAATCCTGGTCCGCGAGCCAGGCGGGAGTGGGCAACCCGAGCGCGGCAAGGACGAGGTTGAGCGGCCCGTAGATTGGATTGAGAATCCACGTCCATGTGAGGGCGTAGGCGGCGTCGGGGATGACGGTGGGGAGGTAGACCGCGGCGCGGTAGATTCCGATTCCTTTGCGCGGACGATTGAGGAGGAGTGCCAGCGCGAGCGCGGCGAGGATGCGAAGTGGCACAGCCTGCAAGATGAATAGCAGGGAGTTGATGATGGCGACCCAGGCCAGCGGTTCGATGCGCAGGTATTGGAAATTCTGGAGTCCGTTGAAGACAGGTGGGGTGAGGCCGTTG
>JAYRVQ010000050.1:0-3002 GCA_041918465.1 Anaerolineales bacterium | reverse complement strand
GCCCCGTCCCGCGGCGACATCTTCGACCGCAAGGGACAGCCTCTCGTCACGACCACCGAGGCGATTGCATTGGGCGTGAACACTGGCACGGTAAACTTTGACAGACTATTCGATCTCACATCCGAACTCCGGCGGCTGACAGGCGTGGATTCTGAAACACTGGCCAACACGATTCTTGCCTCAGGTCCGGGCTGGTATATTCCGATTGGTACTACATCGAGAGAGGAAGGCACCCGCCTGCTTAGCATGGCTTTCAGCGGCCTGGAGATTTCTCCCTACACATCACGCTACTATTACAACAGCGGATCAGGCTCACAGACCCTCGGCTACACTCTCAGCATCTCACCTGAAAACATAGATGCCTACAAACGTCAGGGATATTGCGGCAACGAACGCGTCGGCTGGATTGGCGTGGAAAAAGCGGAGGAGGATTATCTGGCAGGCGAGCACGGCGGTGCGCTTTATATCGCCAATCCGCAGGGACAGATCGTCTCAAATCTTGCACAGAAAGAGGAAAAACCGTCCAGCGATGTGTACCTGACTCTGGACAAGAGCCTGCAAAACTATGCCGAGCAGGCGCTGACAGATTTCACCGGCGCAGTAGTGGTGATCGAACGCGACACCGGCCGCGTACTGGCAATTGCATCCTCGCCCAGCTTTGATCCCAACCTGTTCGACCCGCTCAATCGCAACTATGGGGAACTGCTCCCAGTCATAGTCAACGACGCGGAACGTCCCATGTACAACCGCGCCACGCAGGGACAATATCCGCTCGGCTCGGTTTTCAAAGTCATCACGTTTTCCGCGGGACTCGAAAGCGGACTCTATGAACCACAGACCACCTACGATTGCCAATATGATTTCACTGAACTCTCCGACCGAGTCCTGCACGACTGGACATGGGATCACTGTCAAAGTCGGGTACAAAGGGGAGCATTTTGCAATACCAGCGACAGCACACCCTCCGGCCTGCTGACCCTATCTGAAGGTCTGATGCGTTCTTGCAATCCATACTTCTGGCATATCGGACTGGACCTCTATCGCAACAACCGCGGCGGTGACATCGCCAAGATGGCGCGCGCCTTTGGGCTTGGGTCTCTGACTGGCATCGTGGGCGTGGAGGAAGAACCCGGCCAGATCCTCGACGCGGCGGGCGAGATCGAAGCCACGAATCAAGCCATCGGCCAGGGCGATGTGCTGGTGACTCCCCTGCAAGTGGCGCGTTTCATGGCGGCCATCGGAAACGGCGGCACGCTGTACCGTCCGCAACTGATCGAAAAGATCGTCGGCCCGGATGGGACAGAGATCGAATCCTTCGAGCCGGAAATTGTCGGCGCGCTTCCCATTCAGCCGGATCGCCTGAAGGCTTTGCAGGATGCCATGATCAGCGTCATCCGCAACTCGCGCGGCACGGCCTACTTCCGCATCGGCGAGATGACCATCCCTGCGGCAGGCAAGACCGGCACAGCAGAATCAAATATCCCCGGTTCACCGCACGCCTGGTTCGCGGGCTACACCTATGCCAACATTCCCGGCGTGCCGGATATTGCCGTGGCTGTGATCGTAGAAAACATCGGCGAAGGCTCCGATTACGCCGCGCCCATTTTCCGGGCAGTTCTTGAAAGTTACTTCTACGGCAGTCCGCAAAGCACGCCCTGGTTCGGTCCCATTGGCGGCCCGCTTTATACACCCACCCCTCTTGGCGGCATCCCCACCAGAACACCAAAACCAAAATAAGAAATTTCTTTCGTGTCTGAATCGACTCTTTCCGGCCTGATCATTCGCGCCCAATCTGGTTTCTTCACTGTGGAGACCGGAGCGGGCGCGGTCGTTTGTGGACTACGCGGACGCCTCAAGCAGGGACGTCACGATGGCGACCTCGCGGCAGTCGGGGACCGGGTGCTGGTCACCGTTTTAACGGACGGGTCTGGGGTGATTGAGGAAGTCAAACAACGGAAGCAGGCCATCGTCCGGCTCGACCCGAGGCCGCGCGGATTCTATCAACAGGTTCTGCTGGCAAATTGCGATCAGGCCGTCTTCGTCTTTGCCTGCGCGCAACCGAATCCGAAATTGCGGATGCTCGACCGGTTCCTCGTCATCGCGGAAAAGCAAAAAATACCCGCACTCATCGTCGCAAACAAAATTGATCTGGCAGACGATCCGAAAAAAATCTTCGGATTGTACGAAACGATTGGCTATCGCGTGATTTACACATCCGCCGAAACTGGCGCGGGCGTGGACGCGTTGCGCGACGCGCTCGCGAAAAAGATCAGCGCGCTGGCCGGGCCGAGCGGCGCGGGAAAATCGTCCCTGCTCAACGCGTTGCAACCCGGGCTGGGTCTGGCGGTGAACGAGGTCAGCACAGCGATCAACAAAGGCAAGCACACCACTGTGGCACGGCAACTGCTTCCACTCGCGGAGGGCGGTTACGTGGCCGACACGCCCGGCTGGAAATCGCTCGCGCTGTGGGACACCGAGCCTGAGGAGATAGACGCCTATTTTCCCGAACTCGCGCCGCTGGTGGCCGAATGCCAATTCAGCGACTGCACGCACATCCACGAACCCGGTTGCGCCGTTCTGGCCGCGCTCAAAGATGGAAAGATTTATCCTGAAAGGTATGATTCCTATTTAAGGTTGAGGGCAGGGCAGGATTAAGCATTTACGATTTACGATTTCCGATTTACGATTGACTGAACACTGATAACTGATGACTGAAAACTGGCATTTACTCGGACACAACTGGGCTGTGGATATGCTCCGCCGCCACATCGCAACTGGCGAAGCGCGCCATGCATATCTCTTCGCGGGACCTGCCGGGTTGGGACGCCGCTCGCTCGCGTTAGCCTTCGCCCGCGCCTTAAACTGCACCAATCCGCCCGCGCCCGGCGATTTCTGCGGACAATGCCGCGACTGCAAAGGAATCGCCGCGATGGCACATCCCGATCTCGCGGTGGTACAGGCCGAAAACGAAGGCGGGATACTGAAAGTGGATCAAGTCCGCG
>JAYRVQ010000049.1:0-3619 GCA_041918465.1 Anaerolineales bacterium | reverse complement strand
TCATGTCATTTCTTAAGGATTCTGCGGGGGACGAGATCGAGGTTGAAATAGTGGCAGGCCAAACAACAAACCTGGGGCAGGTACTTGTAAAAAAGTAGGATCACAAACAAGTAATATTCCAGCGACAACCGCTGATAACCTTTTCTTTTTTCTTTAGTACTCACGGGTGAATCGAAAAACAGACATACGCAGGTATGCGAATGCACGAATTCGTCATTCTGATATAAAATCAAACTATGAACACTCCCGAATTGGCTTACGCTGAGATCGAAGACATGGTGACGCGTATCAAGGGGTTGAAGAATGCGGAGCGCAATTTGGAATGTGAGATTGGGCGCGTAGACGAAGCCATTGATGGGAAAGTCTATGCTTTGTATGGATTGACCGAAGAAGAGATCAAAACTGTGGAAGGGAAATAAATCAAACTGACAGTCGCTTCGCAAGAGACTGTCTAGTGAAAGATAAAATTCAACGATGCCACATTACCGCATTGCCGGGCAGAATATCTTCATCTCCTGCCCGGTCCCCGAATTGGAATACCTGCAAATGACAGGCGGGAAAAAGAACCCCCTCGCCTTTCCGTTCGACGCGTCCCCCAATCTGGTTTGGCGGGTGGACGGTTTCGTCGGCGGCCAGATACGGCAGATCGAAGTCTCCTCCCTGCCGAAAGGAAATCTTCTCAAAGTGGACGGCGGGAGCGATGTCTTTATCTCGCAGAACGGCGCACAGATCATCCACAACGGGGAGACAGGGGAACTCTCCGCACTGGACAGGGAGATCCTGTCTGGCCCGGCGCTGGTGCTGGCCCTCGCCTCGCGCAAGACCTTCTGCCTGCACGCCAGCGCGGCGCAATTCGGCGGGCAGGTCTTTGTTTTTCTCGGCGAATCCGGGCAGGGCAAATCCACGCTCGCCGCATACTTGTCCACGCAGGGGAAGCGGGATTGGACGCGGGTGGCCGACGACATTTTACCGGTCACAGCCGCCTCGTCCCATGCCGAAGCATGTCCCCGCTACCCGCAGTTGAAACTCCCTCCCGCGTCACAGCCGGGGACGCGTCTGCCCGAATGGATTCCCATCCGAGGCTTCTTTCTCTTGCAGACTTCCCCCGCCGGAGATTCTCCCGGAACCCAACGGCTTCCGCTCGGGCAGGCGGTTCAAACGCTGATAGCGCACACCGCCGGGGCGCGTCTTTTCGACCCGCGCCTGCTGGCTGACCATCTGGCCTTCTCCTCCCGGACAGCGCAACTCGCGCCCGTTTACACCCTCTCCTTTCCCCGCCGCAAGAACGCCCTCCCGACCGTGAAGGAACTTTTGGAGAATTTATGCTGACTTTAGATTCCTCTTTGCGTATACCTGATACCATCCTCTTCACCACCGTGGACGAGGAGGCCGTGCTGTTGAACACCCGCACCAACCACTACTTTTCGCTGGGAGAGGTGGGCGCGCGCGTCTGGTCCCTGCTGAATGAGGGAAAAACGTTTCGGGAGGTTTATCAAACTCTGCTGGAAGAATTCGAAGTGGAGGCTGTTCAATTGGAGCGCGACCTGCTGGAACTGACTGGGCAACTGATGGAGTATGGCCTTGTGGAAACGTCTGCGGGATAGGGCGCGGCTGGCGCGCGAACTTTCTCCCTCCGATTGGCTGTCCCTGCTCGAAGCGTGGCTCGCGCTGACGGTTTATTGGCTGTCACTGCACTGGGCAAGTTACGAGCGCCTGTCTGCCGCATCTCCTTCTGATTCTCCCGTCCATGCTCCCGCGCTGACAACTGCCCGCGGATTGCATCGCATCATTGGTCTGGCCGCGCGCCTGCATCTTCTGTCCATGACCTGTCTCGTCCAATCGCTGTCCCTGCGCTGGATGTTGAAGCGCCGCGGGATACCGTCCAGCGTGAGGATCGGTGCGGCCAGCGTCGCGGGCGCTGTCCGCGCCCACGCCTGGCTGGAACTGGATGGGGAGAAGATCGGCGAATCTGAGGATGTGGACGGGCTCTTTCGCGCGCTTTCCCGCCGTACTTTTCCCCCAGGTACTTCGTGATATATACGGTTACAAATTGCGCTTTCCACCTTTTTTAAAAAAGCGCAATTTGTGACCGAGTGCGGTATAATTTTTGTCACTTGCAAGACAAGCCATCTCAACGTTGGAGGCTAGGAATGGAAACCATACTTAAAGAGTTCAAGCATTGCGACGTCATCGAGATCAAAGGCCGCGTGGATAGTTCCACTGCTCCGCAATTAAACAAAACCCTGGATAAAGTCAACGATGACGGGCACTTCAAACTCGTGCTCGACATGTCCTCGTTGGAATACATGTCCAGCGCTGGTTTCCGCGCCCTGCTGGCCGCCCAGCGCAACTGCAAGCGTTACAACCGCGGGGAGGTCGTCCTAGCCGCCGTACCGGACCGCATTCGTGAGGCCTTGGAACTGGCCGGGTTCACCGAGCTTTTCAAGACCTATCCCGATACACTTACCGCAGTGGGCAGTTTCTAGAACGTCCCATCTGTAATGTCTGCAACCGAAGGGCCGCCTTCATCACGTTGTGGTTGAGGCGGCTTTTTCAGTGCAACGTACGATTAGACTGATGAAAACAGCCAAGTATTCCGCCGATTTCAATAATCTCGAAGCCATCCGCAAATTTGTGGGAGAGGCCGCAGAACAGGCTGGTTTTTCCGGCAGGGAGATGTATTCCATCCAACTTGCCGCCGACGAAGCCTGTTCCAATGTCATCGAACATGCCTACGCCGACACTCCCGATGGCGTGATCGAGATCGCCTGCGATATCGAAGACGGGCAGATCACCATCGTTATCCACGACCACGGTAAAGAGTTCGATATTTCCTCCGTCCGCAAGCCGAACCTGAGCCGGGACCTAAGCGAACGTGAAGTGGGGGGATTGGGGGTCTATCTCATCCACAGACTGATGGATGAGGTGCATTTCTCGTCTTCCAAAGAGACGGGCAACACACTTACCATGCTGAAGAGAAAATCGGGGGATGTGTGACCGCTGATTCTTCCAGCCCTTCGGAATGGCGCAGGCTGGCCAGTCTGGGAGAACAACTGGCAGGCGCGGACTCCCTCTCCGCACAGCAGGATCGCATCCTGCAAATGACCCGCAGACTGGTGGATGGTCGCGTCTCGCTCTGGCTGGACGAGGGCCTGTTTCGCCTGCCTGACAGGGAATCCGTCCCGTTGTTTTCCGCCGAACCTCCGCCCGGCGGATTGCGCCGCGCCTGGCAAAGCGGAAAAATTGTCCGCTCCGACAAAAAAGCCAAGACGCACTGGGTGTCCCTGCCCATCGCTGACAACGGCATGATCATGGGCGCAGTCCAGGTCAGCCGCGCCAGGCCTTTTCGTCCCGAAGAGCTCGAAACCCTTGAAGGGCTGTCATCCATCGTTGCCATCGGATTATATTCTTCCCATCGCGCGTCGGTGGAACGATTCCGACTCGAACAGTTGAACCTCGTTCGACAGGTGAGCGCGCAGATCGCCAATGTGCTCGAAATTGACGAACTTGCCCGCCGCGTGACCAATCTCATTCAAAAGGCATTTAATTATTATTACGTTGCCTTCTTCACTTTCAAGCCGGGCGCGCAAGCCCTTCGCTTCCGCGCCAGCGCTTCTGC
>JAYRVQ010000048.1:0-4538 GCA_041918465.1 Anaerolineales bacterium | reverse complement strand
GTTCGGGGAAGTCATTTCGGATTTTGACTTACTCTTTCACCCTCAACACGACCCCATTCTGTGACGGGTCGTGGACGAGCAAACCGTCCTCGGTCATATTGGATGGGAGTCCTGCCGCGTCCACACGTGCGATGACCTCTTCCAGTGCTTGCTGGTTGGGGAGTTCAATGGTGAAGAAGCGCAGTCCCGTTGCGTCGGCGGGAGGCGGAGGCGCGCCGCGTCCCTGCCAGGTGTTGAGCCCGATGTGATGGTGATATCCGCCCGCAGAGACGAACGCCATTTGAAATTCCTTTACCACGCCCATCACGTCGAAGCCGAGAATACCGTGGTAGAAATCAACCGCCTCGTCAATATCGCGGACGTGCAAATGGATGTGTCCGATTCGCGCTTCGGCTGGAATGGGGATATCCACCTTATCGTCCTCCTTGAGATGGGTGAAGAGTTCATCCAGATCCAGTGGTTCGCGGCCGTTGCTCAATGAACCATCCTTGCGGCGCGTGATGTATTGACCGTCTTTCAGCGACCACGTTCCGTCTTCGGGAGATTCGGTGTAGAGTTCGATGCCGTTGGATTCGAGGTCGTCGAGATAGGTAGTCTTGGTCATGATGTGATCGGTCGGCGAGTTCGGATACTTCAATACGAACAAACGCGCCATCGCCCGCGCCAACTCGCGCTGACTCGGGAAAAGATAGGCGGCATGATACAGCCCTGTCACGCGGGTGTACTTCTTGGCGTTAGGTTCCTCCACCAAGCGGAGCAGGTCCGCGCCGCCAGCGCCGAGTCCTACGCGATTTCCGTCGCGCCAGTGGAGTTGGAATCCCATCGCCTGCTGGTAGAAGGCGATCTGATTGTCTAGATTCGCCACGGTCAGTGAGACGTGTCCCAGCAGGGTTTGCGGGTGGATGGAAAATTCCGTTTTGGTTTGAGAAGTGGGGGATGTGTACATATTAAAGCCTCGTTTCATTTGCGAATAAGACAACCAAGCCAACCCTGTTATTACCCGCTGACCGGGTGTTCGGCTTGGAGTGGTTGGCTTGGGATAGGGAAATCCTCCAGAACAGGAAACAGGCATCAGGTCCGATTGGATGCGGGCCTTTGTTCAGGTTTGCAAATATGAAGGGAAAGGAGACAAAGAGCACAGTTGCCAATCCCGTCTTTGCACAATATAATTCATTATCTTAGGAGATAGCCCTGGATACACATCGAATTACCCAGCCACTAGATGATGGGAAAAATACCGCGCCCCGCCGACAGCTGCAGGCTGGCACGACGCTTGCCCAACGCTACCTGATCCAGGATGTGATCGGAGTGGGCGGCATGGGGTCGGTTTATCGTGCCCGTGACCTGCATTTCCCCAACGTTGTAAAACTGGTGGCGGTAAAAGAGATGGTCAACCTGGCGCCCGATCCGCTCGTGCGGCAGACCATTGTCCAGAATTTCGAGCGCGAGGCCAACCTGCTGGCAACGCTCAACCATCCCTCCATCCCCCGCATTTATGATTATTTCTCACAGGATGATCGCTCCTACCTTGTGCTGGAATTCGTTCACGGCAAGGACCTGGAAGCCATCATCGCCGAGACGGATGGATTCCTGCCCGAGGAGCAGGTGCTTTCCTGGGGCATCGAACTGTGCGATGTGCTGGCCTATCTCCACGCGCACAAACCCGACCCCATCATCTTCCGCGATATGAAACCGTCCAACGTGATGATCAATCACAACGGTGATGTGATCCTGGTGGACTTTGGCATTGCCAAGACCTTTCAGACGGGCGTCAAAGGGACGATGATCGGCACTGAGGGCTATTCCCCGCCCGAACAGTATCGCGGTGAAGCAACCCCACTGGCAGATATCTATGCCCTGGGCGCCACCATGCACCACACGCTCACGCGCCGCGACCCGCGCCTGGAACCACCCTTCTCGTTTAATGAACGCCCCATCCGCAAGATGAACCCCGCCGTCTCCGTTGAGTTGGAAACGGTCATTAATACCGCTCTTCAATATAATGTGCAGGACCGCTTCCCCGCCGCGACGGATATGAAGGAAGCGTTGCTAAACGCCGGGCGAAAAACAGGCGCGCTCTCGCGCATCCCGACCAGCAGTCTGCAAGCCAGCGGGGTCAAACCCTTGTGGACCTTCACCTGCGAAGACGAAATACGCGGCACTCCCACCATGCATCAGGGAACGCTCTTCATCGGCTCCTATGATAACAACCTGTACGCGCTCAACGCGGCAGACGGCAAATTCCTGTGGAAATATCCCACCGACGGCGGGATCGTTTCGCGGCCAGGCATCTTCGAAGACAATGTCTACTTCGGTTCGGAGGATAACCGCCTGCATGTAGTGGGCGTGCGGTCTGGCAAAGTGGTGTGGACGTACTACACAGGCGGGCCCATCCGCTCCTCCCCGCGCATCGCCGAGGGCCACATCTTCATCGGTTCGGATGATAATCACCTGCACGCGGTCAAACTGAACACAGGCCGCGCCGCCTGGAAATTTGAGACCACCTCCCCCGTCCGCTCGACGCCGTTCGTTGCCAACGAACTGGTTTACGTGGGCAACGAGGGCGGCGATTTCTACGCGGTAGATTTCCGCGGCGAAATGAAATGGCGCTTCCAGGCCAAGCGCGCCATCACATCTTCCCCTGTCGCGGCCGGGCAGGCCGTCTACTTTGGTTCGATGGACAATACCCTCTATGCCCTGGATGCGCGCAACGGTTGGATACTCTGGCGCTACCGGCTGGGAAAAAGTTCCATCGTCTCCCCCGCGATAACAGAGAACATCGTCTTTACAGGCGCCGCGGATGGTTTCATTTATGCCGTCGAAACCCAAAGCGCCCGCGAACTCTGGCGCTTCCGCACCGACCATCAGGTCAGCGGTTCGCCGGTGGTGTACAAGGATTCGGTCTACTGCGGTTCAGCAGATGGACTGATCTACTGTCTCGAATATCGAACCGGACGCCTGCGCTGGAAATTTGGCACCAAAGGTCCCATCACCGGCACGCCGCTCGTTTACGATGATATTGTTTATATCGGTTCCACCGATCACCAAGTGTACGCACTGCTTGCTTGAGAAGGAGTCCGCTGTGCTTGATTTTTTCCGCAGGTTATTCAAAAAGCCCGCAGTTCAGGAAACGGCTACCACCGCGCCACTGAGCGAAAGCCAGATCCAATCCATTATCAACTCTTCCAGCGCCAGATTTGATGTGCAACAACTTCTCGCGGCCTGTGGACAATCCGTGGGCAAGCAACGGGACTTGAACGAGGATAGCCTGCTGGCGATCACATCCACGCTGGCGGGTAATAATGGCAACACGCCTTTTGGACTTTACATCGTGGCAGATGGAATGGGCGGTCATCAGTTTGGCGAGGTGGCAAGCAATGCAGGTATCCGCACCGTGGCCGGAATCGTTCTGCGCAAGTTCCATCCCTACCTGTTCAACCTGAAACCCGAACCGCTGGACGAATCTCTCCAGGAAATCATGCAGGCGGCAGTTTCAGAAGCGCAAAAAGTGATCCAACGCGAGGCGCCCGGCAGTGGCACCACCCTGACCGCCGCTCTCATCCTTGGACAACAGGTGACCATTGCACACGTAGGCGACAGCCGCGCTTACATGATCTACGCGGACGGACGCATCGAGCCGATCACACGGGACCATTCGCTGGTCAAACGTCTCGAGGAACTCGGCCACATCAGCCCGACAGAAGCCGCGAATTATCCCCACCGCAATGTGCTGTACCGCGCCCTCGGACAGGGCGACCTGCTCGAACCGGATATTTTCACAGTTCCCTTCCCGACCGCGGGAATGCTCATGCTGTGCAGTGACGGTCTGTGGGGCGTGATCTCGGATGCCGATCTATTGAACGCGGTACGCGAAGCGCCCAACCTCCAACGCGCCTGTCAAAATATGGTCGCGGCGGCCAATGCCGCGGGCGGCCCGGATAACATCAGCGTGGTGCTCGTCCAACTTTCAGGATAAACTGCAGATGATCCAAAAGCCGGATTATTACGCCATTCTTGGCATCTTACGGGATGCAACACAGGAGGAGATCAAGCGCGCTTACATCGAAGCCGCGCAACGCCTGCATCCTGACAAGAACCAGCTACCTGGCGAAACGGAGATTTTCCTCGAAGTCCAGCAGGCATACGAAACATTATCCAATCCGAAGAGTCGTAGCGCCTATGACGAAACGCTTCCAAAGGATGAAACGCCTCTCAGCCCCATCTACCACGAAATTTTATACAGCCGCGCCAGCCTGGTCCGGCTGGAAGAACCACAGTTAATCTATGTTCTCATGAACTTGCGGGCTAAACGCCGGGAAGAGCCGATCCCCGTCCCGCCGCTCAATATCTGTTTGGTGCTGGACCGCTCCACGTCCATGAAAGATGCGAAGATGGAACTCGTCAAGGCATCTGCCATCCAGTTCCTGCGCGATATGCGGGCAGAGGACATTTTCAGTGTGGTCGCATTTGGCGACCGGGCAGAGGTCATCATCCCAGCCGCATACCAGGTCGAGCGTCAAAAATTGGAGTCGCGCATC
>JAYRVQ010000047.1:0-2364 GCA_041918465.1 Anaerolineales bacterium | reverse complement strand
GCTTTAGACTTTCCGAAGTGAGACTAATTACGAGAGTTCGGTAATTCAGCGAGTAGAAGATGAAAATCGCGCAAAAGACCGCGAATGTGACGGCGAGACCGTCCCGGCCGCGGCCGTCCACGCGCCAGAGGGCGAGCAGGGAAAAAATGAGAGCGAGCGCGACAAAGAGCGCCTCGGTTTTGTTCGATGTAATTTTCTCTTGATAGATCGGGGGTTCGGTCATATTTGATTTTCTCTCGGTCTATCCTCGGATTCCCGTTCCGTGATACAGCCCGCCGCACCTGCATTCGCATCTGTCGCTGGCTGAGTTCGCGCAGCGCGAACTGTGTCCCACCAAAAACTTTTTGGGAAGTTTCTTTGATTTGATCTTCTTTTGAACTTTTTTAGGCTTTCGTCCCCCGGATTTGGCTGGCGCAGTCTTACGCTCCATTTCGCTCTCCTTTCTTGAAGAACAAACAACTCAGAAAGCGGTTCGGATATTACTCGGTGTTGAGTTAAAATACCCTAATAAGATTATACAGATAAACAGTTGCAAGTTCAACAGGCAACCTTGAGGAGCCACACCATGCAACGACTGCCGCTATTTCTCCGAAAAGTTCTCGCTTGGAGCGTCCATCTATTTACTGCCACAGGCGCGGTGTGGGGATTTCTCGCCCTGCGCGCCATCTTCGTTCACGAATGGAAACTCGCCATCGTCTGGATGGCGGTCGCCATTTTTGTGGACGGTTTCGACGGCGTTCTGGCGCGCTGGTTTGATGTGAAGACCTACGCCAGCGGTGTGGACGGCGCGCTGATGGACAACATCATCGACTACTTCACCTACGTGGTCGTCCCCGCGCTCTTCCTCGTCGAAGCGGACCTCGTCCCTGCCGCGCTCGCCCTGCCCTGTGCGGTCTCCATCCTGCTCACCTCGGCCTACCAATTCTCGCAGGTTGACGCCAAGACGGATAGCACCGAATATTATTTCAAAGGCTTTCCCGATTACTGGAACGTGCTGGTCATCTATATGCTGGTGCTTGGGCTGAATCCCTGGCTCAACTTTGGTTTCCTCGTTCTATTCAATATCCTCATCTTCGTCCCCATCAAATACATCTATCCCACCCGCACCGTCCGCCTGAAAAAATTGACCCTTGCCCTCACCTATCTTTTCGGAGCGCTTGGCATCGCCGGTCTAGTCCTCTACCCGAATGAGCCAAAGTGGATCTGGTGGGTCACGTTGCTTTATGGCGTTTACTACGTTGCGCTCAGCCTCTGGCCGCGCAAACAAGAAATGACAGCGGCTTGATGCAGATCGAACTTGCTGACCGTATCAACGACGAATTATTCGACGCGCTGACGCGGCTCCTCCCCCAACTGAAAATCTCCTCGCCTCGCCTCACGCGGGACGATCTATCTGCTTTGCTGTCTTCGGATGCGGTCACCCTGCTGACGGCGCGCGACGATGCGGGTGCCATCCTCGGGGTGTTGACGCTCATCGTCTACCGCGTCCCGACCGGGGTCCGCGCGCGAATCGAAGATGTCGTCGTGGACGAGTCCGCACGCGGACGCGGCGTCGCGGTCGAGTTGGTCCAGCGCGCGTTGGAAATCGCCCGCGCAAAAGGCGCGGATGGAGTCGCGCTCACATCCAACCCGCGGCGCGAGGCGGCCAATCGGTTGTATCAAAAAGTGGGATTCAAAAAGTGGGAAACGAACGTATATTTTTACAAGTTTAACTGACGGAAGTTTTTGCGGTTGCCTAATCCACTGCCTTTGCAAGGCTTGCGCTAGCTTGTGGCGCAAGTTCGGTGGACGAATCGAACATTAAATATTTTGTGGTCGCCCTGGAAAGTTCGCTGTATTCGCCGCGATACTCCTCGGGCATGAGCGCGGACAGTTGGTACATTATCTCGTCCACGATCGTCTGACGCTCTTCGCGCGAGAATCGCCCCCCGTTGTTTTGAATGAAGAATGGACGCCCCACGCGCAGGTGAATATCTGTGCGACGCGCGCGTTTCAGGTTGGGCAGGAATTTTTCTCCGCCCCAATGCGCTACAGGCAGGATCGGCGCGCCGCTCCGCAGTGCCAGCGTGACCACGCCCGGATGCCCGCGCAGGAGTCTGCCTGTTTTGTTGCGTGTTCCCTCGGGCGCGACGCCGAACAGAAATCCCTGTTCCAGTTTCACCAGCGCGGCGCGCAAAGCGTTCATATCCGCTTCGCCGCGCCGGACGGGGATCGCGTCCCACAGTGTGAACAGCCAGTTCTTGAAGGGATTGTCCCATGTCTCGATTTTCGCCCAGCCTGTCACCGGACGCGGGCGGAGCCACGCAAACAATAGCGGGACTTCCAATGAGCCTGTGTGATTCGATATGATGATCAACGGTCCGC
>JAYRVQ010000046.1:0-9154 GCA_041918465.1 Anaerolineales bacterium | reverse complement strand
GAAGCCGACCACGTAACTGCCCGGCGCGACGGAGAAACTGTAGGAACCGTCGCTGGCCGTTGTGGTGGTGGCGATGACAGTGGTGCCGTCGGAGGCGTAGAGGGTCACTGTGACGCCGCCGAGGCCGGGTTCGCCATCCTGAACGCCGTTGCCATTCGCGTCGAGCCAGACGAAGTCACCGATCACAGCCGGAGGCAGGGCATCGCTGACGGAGGCGGACTGCGGCGTGGGTTGTTGGAAGCTGACCACATAGGCAGTGTTATCAATACTGGACAGGCCGCCAGGAACGGGATCGTCCACATCAACCGAGAAGGTGGCGGTCATGGTTTGACCGGGATCGAGCATGAAGTTATCGCCAGCCACAACCAGGTTATCGGGCTGTGGAGTACCCGTCAAGTCGTTGGTACCGGAGGGATTGTTATCCTTGGTGACCGCAGTTACCGTAGGTACCGTGAACGCAAACTGAACATTATCAATGTCAACGATCTCGCCATTACTCCACGGCCCTGTGTTGGTAGCAAATCGGATGATGCCACCGGCAATCCTTTGGGCGCTGGTCAAGACATGGGTGATCGTTCCAGATGCTGCTTGCCCAGTGTTCCCAACATTATCCCAGCCCGTTCCATTCCACAACTGAACGAGAACTTCTTCATCACCATTCACTAATGTCCAATCCAGGGTAAGGGTGGCGGCAGAGGCAGTACTGAGATCAACGGGGCGTTCGATTGTATCGGTGTCAAGGTTGTTGAATCTCAACTGGTTGGTATTAATGGAAATGGATCCATTTGCAGCTGAATCATTGTCACCTGTCTCGTCCCAACTACTGGACCAGGTCGCGGTTCCCAGATTGGTATTCGAGTAGGTAGCCGGGTTAAAAGTGTCGAGATAGGTGTAGGGGGAGTTTGTGATCTGCCATCCGCTAACCACCGTGCTGTTGGAAACATAGTTCGTCCCGGTCGGCTCGGCATCTGTGATGGCGATCTCCGTCTGACGGCTGGCAGTGTTGTTGCGAACCGTGATGGTGTACTGGATGGTCTCGCCCGGGTTGACAGAACCGCCCGCATCGGAGACCTTTGTGATGGAGAGCGCGGCGAACTGGTAACCCCAGTCCACATCGGTGCGATCCTGTCCGAACGTGAGGGTGACGCTGGCAACGTTGGCCGTACCCACGCCGTCCAAATCATAGGTGGGCGTGGCGCCGCTGATGGGCGCGCCGGTCGCGCGCACAGTGAACGTCCCATCGGGCAGGCTGTCAATATAATAGTTGCCGTTCAGGTCGGTGACATCATAAGGCTCGTTTGCATCCTGCACGCCATCATTGTCCAGGTCCACCCAGATGGTGACGCCGGCAATGCCTGACTCTGAGGCATCCTGCACGCCATCACCGTCAATGTCATTCCAAACGTAATCGCTGATCGACCCCGGTCCGGGAGCCGCGCCAAAATCGGCGGTCGTGTAAACCGTCCCAGCGGGAAGATTCGAGAGCGTCAGCGGATCGGTCGTCGTCGGATAGTAATCGGCTGGCAGGGTTGCATCATCCAGATCAACACTGTAAGTCCCGGCGGGCAGACCCGTGAAGTTGTACGCTCCACTGCCGTTGGTCACTGTAGTGAAGACCGCGTTATCGCCGGTGGTCAACAGGTTCCCGTCCGGGCCGGCCCATGTCAGGTTGACGGTCACGCCGCTTAAACCGACTTCCGCGCCGCCGTCCTGAACTCCGTCCCAGTCAATGTCATACCAGACGAAGTCTCCGATCGAGACATTGCCTTGATAACCGAAGTCAGCGATCAGATAGGGCTTGTTGAGGGCGGTCAGGGTCACCGAGTGCTGGCCGTCCATGGTCCCGTCCGGATCGCCCGTCAGGGTTAATCCAGCCGGAAGCGTGGAGGGGTGAACCACTACAGTGTAGTTGGCTCCTTCCAAAAGATTGGGGAAACCGTAGACACCGTTGGCATCCGTCACATCCGTCAGACAGGTACTGCCCGGGATGCAGGAGCCATCGTAAAGTTCAACCGTGACGCCGGGGATGCCCGGTTCGCCCGCGTCCTGAACGCCGTCCCCGTCCAGGTCAAACCAGATGAAATCGCCGATGCGGGAATTTGCATCCGGCGGCTCGATGACGATCTCAACATTGGGATCGTATTGCAGGTCCAGCCCGCTTACGCTGGCCTGATTCTTAATCGTAGTGGAACCCGGCAGGTCGGCATTGATCTTGACCTCGAAGGTGACTTCAAAGTATTCGTCAATCCGGAGTTGTTCATTGATCAAAACGCCACCCTCATCCAACGGAAATTCCGTGGCGGACGGAGGAACGGTATTATCCGGAATGGGAGTGGTCAGGCCGGTATAACTGGAGTAGATGGCGCTCGTGCCCGGAACATACAGGGTATAGTCAGGAACGATATCTTCCACGGTGATGGCATTGGCAGAAATGGGCAACGCGCCAACGTTCGTGATAACGATCTTGTACGCGAAGGATTCGCCGACATCGAACTTTCCGTCATTGTTGATGTCATCGGTCAATTCCGCGCCTTTGAAGCCGGTGAAACTCGGCAGGGGCGGAACCGTTGTACCGACATCCAGACCCGGCGAGGACGCGGTGGCAGTGGCGGGGTCCTGTCCCCATGTCACTGCGATCATATTATTCAGGTCGGCTTCGCTTCCGTTGCAGAGATAAAGCAACATTCCGGTCTGGTCGCCATCGGTGTCAAAGATCTTTTCCCGTTGCAGATTGGTCAGGGAAATCAACTGATCGTATTGAAGGCCGTTGGAATCCGTTAAAGCACCCAAACCATCTCCGTCATAGTCCGCGCAGATGGTCATGGTCCCGGTCCCGATCGCAACCAGCCAGACCGGACTGCCGTTCTCCAACGGCAAGACCGTACTGGTCGGGTCGCGGCCGGCGCCCCATCCCACCTTTGCCTGCTGGGTCAACTGGTTTTCGGGGATGAGGGTGTAGCCCCAGTCATTTGCCTGGCCGCCGGAGTTGGTCAATGAAATGGCCTGGAAACGGGCTCCGGTGGTATAGAAGTGCGCGCCCGATCCGGCAGTGGGCATGGCGATCCATGTGCTCCCGTGGGCAGAAAGATTGATCGGCGTCTGGGCTCCCGCTGTGGTTTCCCAGTTCACTACGATCGCGGAGTCTGTGGGATTCTGCAAGACGATCGCGGTCGTAACGGTCCCCTCCGGACCGACATTGGCATAGTAACTGCTACCCAAAAGGTCATACGGATAAAGCGTGAACCAGTCGGAGGCGTAGGCGCTCCCGATATTTCCATTTATGAAAGTAGCCTGCACCGGGGCCGAGGAGGTGAATGTATCTCCCAGCGCGACATTGTCATTGAAGAAATAACTTTGTCCCTGATCGATCGTCCCTACCAGCGAGCCATTGCGATAGATCGAAGTGTTATCTTCGCCGGCCATCAAGGCCACGCCGGTATAGGTGAAATCATAGGAAAGGATGCTGTGCACAGGCAGGTCATAACGCGTTCCCCAAATGGATGTATCCAGCATTTCCACCGAACCGCCGTGCAGGGTCCCCGAACCGCTGGCCCAGGAAGTGCGCGTCACGGAAATTGCCTGCGTGGACGCCAGTTTATCGCCGCCGTCGAAATCAATGACGCCGAGATTGGCTGTGTCCACCGGATTCTTAAGGATCAAAACTTCACCCGGGTTAAGAACGTCAACAGTCTTGCCGGGCGGCATACCGTTGGTCGTGTCATTATCACCCCACACTTCCGTGGTGCTTTGTGTGGGATAGTTGATCAACGTTTCAAAACCATCCTCCCAATGATCATAATAAATGATGGTCCCGTCCGTCACAACCGTGACCACGATGTACACATAGGTCGGGCTGGTCGGAGTCGTATTATTCGAAATGGCGCGCATGGCAGTCAGCGCCTGGTCTTCCGGCACAGGAACGTAGTAGGTCTGGACCGCCTGTATCAGGCTGGGGGTGGTATGAGTATTGGCCGTCAGATAGGAAATTTCAACATTATCAAAGTAAGCCGCTTCATTTACATTGTCAAAATTACCTGAAATCCGGAAACGGATGGCCGTGTTGGCATTTTTATGAGCAGTGATATCCCAGCTTCGTATGCCTGTCGCGTTGGCGCTGGAGATCGTCTCCAGTGTCGTCCAGGCAGTCCCGTTATAGACTTCCACAACAAGAGTGTCTGTGGCGTCCAGGTTGGCCGAGCGGAACGAATACGAAAACAAGACAAGCGTGTTACTCGCAGAGGTGGATAGATTTACCGAGCGCTGGACGGCTTCGAGATCCGCATCGTTGGTGAACTGACGACTGCTCACCAATAATTCGCCACCGGTAATCTGAACGTTGCCAGCTCCCGCCGCGCCATCATCATTGGTCTCGGTCCAGTTGGTGGACCAACTGGCTGAACCATTCTGGTTGTTATACTGCGCCACGCCAAATTGGTCATAGACAAAGTAATGCGCCGCGCGTACCGGGCCAACCTGAATAGCCGAAGCGATTAACGAAAAAAGCAGGGCAACAATGAGTGTGCCCTGCCGTATCTGTCCAAACAGTTTCCTTCGGACAAACGGACGTGACGAGTTCCCGGCAATGATCCAATGATTCATTTCAAACCTCCGCGAGGCAAATTGGAATCGAGACAGCCGGTTGCGTCACTTGCTCCACAGGTTAGCCTGACGCCCAAGTAGCATGCCTGTTTCATAGCATCTGCCTTTTAAATTTTTAGGCAGGATACACAACAAAGAGTGCGAGTTCCTGCCGAATGTCATTATTCTATAGTACTTATGTACCGAGTTGGAAGTATACTGTATTATAAAAGAATAGACAATCAAAACGTGAGAAACCGTTAGCCGATTGAAAGGTCAACGGTAAAACCCAAAATTCCAAAAGAGAGGTGTGCCAATGACTGAATTTAAAATTGTCAAAGGAAAATTCCACGTCAAAGGCTACCAGCCAGACGGCGACTCGATCCGCTTTCAAGCAGACAACCCCATCCACTGGAATACCTTTCCATGGAATAGCGCCAGCAAAAAGAAAGCCTCCAAAAAGCAACTGCGCATCGAAGCCATAGACGCCCTCGAGACCCATTACAATGGCTACCATCAGCCGCGTCCCTTTGCGCTGGCCGCGCTGGAACGCCTGCTCAAACTGTTAAACATCACCTCCGTCCAATATAGTTTAAGCGTCACCACCATTGTGGACGCCAGTGACGGACAGCCCGGATTCATCGCCACCAATGGACTTGACCGGTACGACCGTCCCATCTCCTTCCTCTTTCCCGCCTCCGCCAAACTGACAGACGGCTCGCTCCTGACCTCGGACCTGCTCCCGCTCGAAAAATCGGTCAACTACCTCCTGGCGCGCGAAGGACTGGCCTACCCCACCTTCTACACCACAACCGACAAGATCCTCGCAACCAAGATCCGCAAGGCGGTGTCGCTGGCGCACAAGTCCGCGCGCGGACTCTGGGCCATAGACCGTACCAGCGATCTCACACTGTGGGGTTTGCGTACCCTGGAGGAGGATGTCACCATCATGCCCAAACTCTTCCGCCGTTTGGTGGAATTCTTCGACGCCTATGGGGATTTCAAGGAACTGCCCGCCTACATGGCGCGTCAAAAAGACAACCTGCAACTGTGGAACGATCCCACCCCGCGCTCCCTCGCCGACCTGATGACCTTCGATGTGACCGGGCGGCGCATGTCCCTGCCCGTGCCCATCGAAGACATCCTGTTTTCACCGAAGGGATAAAAAAATGACAGTCACCTTAAAGGTGACTGTCATTTTTAGAACGAGACTACTCTTCCCTCCTGGCTTCCATTTCCTTCTTGTGCGCCTCGATGATGGCCGCCGCCAGATGTTGTGGGACGGTATCGTAGTGATCCAACTCCATCGTAAAGTAACCGCGCCCGCCCGTCATCGAACGGACCTGCGTCACATAGCGCAACATCTCCGCCATCGGCACGTGCGCAATAACAACAGTATTACCGCGCTCAGACTCTGTCCCCTGCACGCGACCGCGGCGGGTGTTCAAGTCGCTCATCACATCGCCCATATGCGCGTCTGGCACAGTGATGCGGACATTCATGATCGGCTCGAACAGAACAGGACCCGCCTGCTCCACTGCCAGTTTGAATGCCTCGCGGCCGGCAGTTTCAAAAGCGATCGGTTTGGAATCAACCGGATGTTCCTTGCCATCATACACGATCACCCGCACATTGCTCATTGGGTAACCGGCAAAAGCGCCATGCTCCATGGTGGCCTTGATGCCTTTTTCGATCGGGGGCAGGAAGGATTTGGACAGGCTCATGCCAACCAGTTCATCCGTGAAATCAAAATCGCCTTCGTGATAGGGTTCAATCCGCAGGTGAACCTCACCGAACTGGCCGGAGCCGCCGGTTTGTTTCTTATGGCGATACATGGCGGAACCTTTGCGCGTGATGCCCTCGCGATACGGGACCCTCGGCTGGTCGGTTACCAAACCCACCTGGAATTTGGTTTGCGCGCGGTGGATGGCGACATCAATGTGCTGGTCGCCCATGCCCTGCAAAATCGTCTGTCCGGTGGATTTCTCGTTATTCCAGGTGAGGGTCATATCCTCTTCGCACAGGCGGGTGAGGGTGGGACTGATCTTGGCGGCGTCACCCTGAGTCTTCGGATGGATGGCAACGCGGTAGAGCGCAGCAGGATATTTGGGCGCGGGCAGGGTGAGCGGATGCGCCTTGTCGCAGAAGGTATCACCCGTCGCGGAGACGGTCAATTTGGAGACGGAACCAATATCGCCCGCGTGGATAACCTTCACAGGAATCTGCTCTTTGCCGCGCTGAATGTGAAGGCCAGACACGCGCTCTTCCGCACCTTTGCCCTGATTCCATACCCGCGCATCCGCCTGGATCGAACCACTGAATACGCGGAAGTAGGTCATCTTGCCCACAAAGGGATCGGCAGTCGTCTTCCAGATATACGCGGCCAGCGGACCCGTATCCGAACAAGTCAGTTTTTCCTCTCCATCTTTTCCCACGGCAACCTTGGCCGGGCGCTGGGTGGGAGAGGGCATCAGGTCCACGATGGCGTTCAAGAGCGAGGCAATGCCAATTTCATGACCGCCCGCGGCCACGAGAACTGGCACAAATGCTCCAGAGTGAACAACGTCTTTTAATCCTCGGATCAGCTCCTCGTCCGAGAGTGAACCGTTCTCGAGGTATTTTTCCAGCAGGGTGTCTTCGCCTTCGGCGGCGGCTTCCACAAGCGCGAAGTGAGCCTCGGCGGCCGCGTCCTTCATATCGGCAGGGATGTCGGTGACAGTCTTGCCATCGGCCATGTAGGCCTTCATAGAGATCAGGTCGATCACGCCTTTGAACTCATGCTTTTCGCCAATGGGCAGTTGCACCTTGACAACGCGACCACCTGTTATGCGCATGAATTCCTCAATGGACGCGTAGGTGCGCGAGAAACTGGCATTCTCGCGATCCATGCGGTTGATGACCAGGAAACGCGGCAAGCCAAAGTTCTCGGCAGTGCGGCAAGCCAGTTCGGTGCCGACCTCAACGCCTCCGACCGAATCCACCAGAACGACCGCGCCATCCGCCACACTGAGGGCCGAGATCATCTCGCCCACAAAATCGGTGTAACCGGGCGCGTCGAGCACGTTGATCTTGTGATCGCGATACTCCACAGGAAGCACGCTGGTATAAAGCGAAAGTTTGCGGCGATTCTCCTCTTCATCGTAATCTGAAGCGGTGGTCCCATCCTCGATCTTCCCGAGGCGGGTGATGGCCCCCGTAAAATGCAAAAACGCCTCGGCCAGCATGGTCTTTCCAGCAGAGCCATGCGAGACGAGGGCGATGTTCCGAATAAACTCGGTGGTATACTCTTTCATTACAAGTTACCCTTTCCACGGAAATGGTGTATGACCCCCCGATTTTATAGGAACTCGAATATCTTGTCAAAGTGAGAATTGTCATCCCATCGTATTACATTCCGAGGAATTGCATGGCACAGATCTTAAATCAAAATTCCGCCATCTTGATCGCCGCCGCTCTGATGCTGGTTGCGGTGGTTTTTGTTTTCAGCCGTAAACCGCGCTGGCAGGACATGCTGGCATTGGGAGTTATCGCCGCAGGACTGGTAACAGCCTGGTTCATCCTTCACCCGGTGCAAACCCCGCTCATGGATAATGCCAAAAAGGTTCAGGCCATGATCGGGCAGGGCAAACCCGTCCTGTTGGAATTCCAATCACCCTATTGAATTACCTGCACAGAAATGAAGCCCATCGTGGATGGACTTGAACAGGAACTTGCTGGAAAACTGCTCTTCATTCGCCTCAACATCCAGGAAAACGTTGGCCGCGAACTCGCGCCCATTTACATGTTCGAGTACACTCCCACCTTCATCTTCTTCGATGAAAACGGGAACGAACTCTGGCGTCAGGTCGGCGGTCTCGATACAGAGCGCGTGCGGCAGTCTCTTAAATGATGCGCCGCCTGCGCTTCACATGGATGTATCTACGCCGCCCGCCCTGGGATAGCGGCCTCACGCCCCCCGAACTACATGACTTCATTGCAACGCATCCAGCGGGCCGCGCCATTGACCTCGGTTGCGGCACAGGTACCAACGTCCTCACCCTCGCACAAAATGGCTGGGATGTGACAGGTGTGGATTTCGTACGACGCGCAATCTCTCTTGCTAGGCGTAAAACGAAAAACGTAAAGAATAAAATTGATCTACGTGTTGGCGACGTAACCAATCTGCACGATATCACGGGTCCCTTTGATCTCGCGCTCGACATCGGCTGTTTCCACGGCGTGGACGATAAACCTTCCTATCTGGATGAACTCGACCGACTCCTCGTTTCGGATGGACACTGGCTTCTCTACGGATTCTTCAAACCCTCCCCGCATCTTTCTGGACCCGGGCTTGTCGCGGCCGACCTCGACTTGATCCACGCCCGCGGCCTCTCCCTCCTCTCCCGTACCGATGGCTTCGACAGAAAAGACCGCCCATCGGCATGGTTTTTGTTTCAGAAAACTCACAATTGATGACTGAAAACTGAACACTGATTACCGGTATGCGTATCCTCTTCCTCTTCCTCGACGGCGTCGGCCTCGGCGCGGACGACCCGAACATCAATCCCTTCGTGCGCGCGGAGATGCCCAACTTGCG
>JAYRVQ010000045.1:0-8951 GCA_041918465.1 Anaerolineales bacterium | reverse complement strand
GGACGCAAAGCCGCCTGGGCAATCGAAGAGTATCTGCGAAATAAAAAATGACCTGCCGCGGAGGGCAGAAAAAAGAGACGGTTGAGGCCGTCTCTTTTTGTTAATCCCCCAGTGTATAATCCCTGCCATGCTTAACCGTCGCGAAGCGCTCTTGAAGGGAATGGAACGCGTCACCGGGTGGATATTATTTCTATTCGTCCTGGCTTTCCTGCTCACATCCGCCTCCCCCCGCGCGGGCAACCTCATCGACCGCGCCCGCGCCTTCACGCGTACCCACGAATTCAACTACGACGCATGGACTGCTGACGCGGCCTGGCTCAAGATTCGACAGAGTGCGCTCGGCCTGCCCGATTATGTCCAGCGCGGCGACCAAATCGAAGCGGTCATGGAATCCCTGCGCCTGACCGAATCCATCCTGCGCGCCGAAGACCAACTCCAACGCATTTTCGCCGACCCGGGTATCAAGGACAAGGAAAAAGAGTCAGCCCACATCCGCGCCGAACTGGACAAACTCAACACGCGCCAAAACCAGATCGCCCCACTGGCCGAATCCGTCATCGAACTGCAAGTCACTGCAACCCTGGCCGAACTGGGTCTCACACTCGGCGGGCAACCGACGCCGCCCGTTCACTATCACGTTACGCCCCTGCCGATGAACCTCGTCATCTCGCGGCGCGATAAGATCGAACAGATCAGCGCCATCTCGCTTCAGCCAGATACCTCCCTCGAAGACCAGATCGAAATTGAAGACGGCGTTGCACAAACGCTGGATGTCTCCACACTTGTCGTCCCTGTGGGCGGCATCGGCACCTACCCCACCATGGTCATGCGCACCAACTACTTCACATGGCAGGTCGGCACCGTCATCCACGAGTGGACGCACAACTTCCTCAGTCTCCGTCCGCTGGGCATCAACTACGGCACCACTCCCGAACTGCGGACGATGAACGAGACCACCGCCTCCATCGTGGAAAACGAAATCGGACCGCTCCTGCTGGCACGCTACTACCCGACCATGACCGCCTCCTTCCCGGACCTCAGCCGGGTCGCGTGGAACCCAAACAATCCCCAACCTGACGACCCTCCCCCCTTCGATTTCCGCGCCGAGATGCATGAAACGCGCGTCCACGCGGACGAATTGCTCGCCGCGGGAAAAATTGATGAGGCCGAAGCCTACATGGAACAGCGTCGCCAGGTCTTCTGGGACAACGGCTACCTCATCCGCAAACTCAACCAGGCCTACTTCGCCTTCTATGGCGCGTACGCGGATATTCCCGGCGGCCCTGCAGGCGAGGACCCCGTCGGACCGGCGGTGCGCGCCTTGCGCGCACAAAGCGCCTCGTTGGCAGAATTTCTCAATACCATTTCCTGGATGAATTCCTACCAAGACCTGCTGGAAGCAATTGGCAAACAATAGCATCCAATACAAAGAGAAGTCATGAAAAAAAATATCACACTAACCTTATTTTTGGTGTTTTTGTTCAGCGCCTGTGCGCCGGTGACCCAAACCGCGCAAGCCACGCCGACGCAAATCCCATCGCCTGCCCCCACCCAGCCCGCCTGCAGTATCCTGCCGTTTGAGCCAACCCCCGTCCCCGGCGTGGACTCGCGCTTCCCCGCTGTCCGCGCGGGCGAGTGGAGCAAGGGCCCATCCGACGCGGCCGCGACCTTTGTTGTCTACAATGACTTTCAATGCCTCGAATGCAATGACCACGTGTTGAGCGTGCTGGCGGAAACCCATCCCGAAGATGTGCGGCTGGTATACCGTCACTTCCCCCAACCCAGGTTGTACGATAAAGCCTATCTTGCCGCGCAGGCCGCCGAGGCGGCTGGAAAGCAGGATCGCTTCTGGGATATGCACGATATCCTCTTCGCAAAACAATCGGAATGGGTATTCCTGACTCCTGAAGAATTTACCCCCTGGGTGATCAACGAAGCGGAACGCTTCGGCATGGACCGCGCCCGGTTCGAGTCAGATTTCAATGATCCGGCGATCCTCTCCAAGGTCCAGAAAGCGGAAGCGGAAGCCAAGGAGGCGGGCATCCCCGTCCTGCCGCTCGTCCTGATCAACGGCGAAATCTATTATGGTCCAACTGACTACAGCGCCTTCGACCAGGTGGTGCGGCTGACCGCGCTCGGAAAACGTCAGTTCGCCACCTGCCCGGAGGTGACGATCGATCCCGCCAGGCAATACCTCGCCACCATCAAAACTGAAAAAGGCGACATCGTGATCGAACTGTACGCGGACAAGGCGCCGCTGACAGTGAACTCGTTTATTTTCCTGGCGCGAAGCGGCTGGTACGATGGCGTGACGTTCCATCGCGTCATCCCCGACTTTGTGGCGCAGGCGGGCGACCCAAGCGGAACCGGCGTGGGCGGGCCGGGCTATCTATTCCGTAACGAAATTGACTTATCATTACATTTCGATAAACCTGGCATGGTGGGCATGGCCAACTCAGGCGCGGATACGAATGGAAGCCAGTTCTTCATCACTTACACTGCCCAATCCACTTTGGACGGGCGATTCACCATCTTTGGGCATGTGCTCAGCGGAATGGATGTGCTGGCGAAATTGACGCCGCGCGACCCGAGCACCAATGCCATCCTGCCGGACGGCGATATCATCATTAGTGTCACCATCGAGGAGCGATAATGGAAAATGACTCGCGCGATCATCTGGGTGCGATCCTGCTGGCAGGGTTCAGCGCATTGACGATCCTTTTCCTTCTGGCAGGCGCCGCCCTCATGCTGGCGGCCGGCTTCGAGGAATGGCAGACGACGCGCAATGTGACTGGTAGCCTGTTGCCTGCCTTCCTGTACCTCGCGGCCTTTTTACTGTCCGCGGGATTAATTGCCCGGGCAGGGTTGCTGGCTTTGCGCCGAATCCAAAACAGGCAGATCGAGGAGTTGCAGTTTCAGCCAATCTCCATCTGGCTGGTATTGGCTTTATTCGCGGGCTGGATACTCTCGATTGTGATCGCGGTATTGCTCCATCAAAAAGCAATTCTGCAGTGGTTTTCACTCCCCTTTTATCTGCTGGCAATTGGTCTGCCTGTCTACGGACTCATCCGCCTCGGCACTGGCGGGTTGGGACTGGGAAGCAAGTTGCGCGCCTGGGGCGCCTTGTCCGCGGGGATGACGGTCGCTCCATTCTTAGCCATTCTTGGTGAAGGGCTGGTCGCTCTGATCGCAATCGTGGGGATCGCCATTTTTCTAGGCGGCGACCCACAAAAACTGGCGGCGATGAAGGAATTGGGAGAGCAATTGAAGAATATCCCCACACAGGAGGCGGCCATCCAGCTCTTGGGACCCTACCTCTCCAACCCGCTCACGCTGGTGGGAGGATTGTTCTTTCTCTCGCTGGTCACTCCGTTGGTGGAGGAGACCGCCAAATCCCTGCCGGTGTGGATAATCTGGCGCAAACTCGAATCCCCCGCGCAGGGATTTGCCCTCGGCGCGCTCAGCGGCGCGGGCTTCGGCCTGATGGAGGGACTCTTCATCTCTGCCAACCCGGGCGACACCTGGGGCGCGACCCTGACCATACGTGCGGCCAGCAGTGCCATGCATATCATCACCAGCGGATTGATCGGCTGGGGCATCGGCCTGTCAGCCCAGCAGAAGCGCGTCTGGCCTGCGCTGGGCAGGTATCTGCTGGGAATTTCCATCCACGGGATCTGGAACGCGTGCGTGGTGATCATGGTCTACGCCAGCGTTTCCACCCTCCTCTCTGGCGGGAACCCGAACGTTTTTGCCGCGCTCATCGTATTGCTCCTCTTTGGCTTTTTGGGCCTGCTCATTCTGGCCGCGCCGATCGTTTTGTGGGCGATCAACCGTCAATTACGAAAATCCCTGCCCGCGCCTGTTGCAATAGTGAGCATGGAAACACCACCAGCTGAAAACATGGTAGGATAAATCCATGCCTTGGAATCCATCCTCCACTCACGCCGCGGCGGGCGAGGTCGCACAACTGGTCGGCCTGCGGCATAAACATTTCATCTTCACGCTCGTCACGGACGGTGAACTGCAGACCCATCGCGGCGTGCTCAAGCACAACGATCTGATCGGCCTGCCGTGGGGCACACAGGTTTTTAGTCACATCGGCGCGCCGTTCTTTTTGCTCCAGCCATCGCTGGCAGACCTGCTTAACGAACTGCCGCGCAATACGCAGATCCTTTATCCCAAAGACATTGGTTACATCCTTGTGACGATGAGCATCGGGCCGGGACAACGCGTCATCGAAGCGGGGACAGGTTCAGGGTCCATGACGATCGCCCTCGCGCACGCCGTCAGTGCGACGGGACGCGTCATCTCGTACGAGATCAAACAGGACTTCCAAAATCTGGCGCGCAAAAATCTGACGCGCGTCGGGCTCGAATCACGCGTGGACTTCAAACTGCGCGACATCGCCGAGGGTTTTGACGAAACTGACGCGGACGCGTTCTTCCTGGATGTGCAGAATCCCTACGATTACATCGGACAGGTGCGCGCCGCCCTCAAGCCCGGTGGATATTTCTGCACGCTCCTGCCAACTTTCAATCAAGTAGAAAAAACCTTGTACGCCCTGCGCCAGCATCGCTTCGCCTTCATCGAGACGTGCGAACTGCTCCTGCGTTACTTCAAACCCGAACCTACCCGCCTGCGTCCCACCGACAGAATGGTGGCGCACACAGGCTTTTTGATTTTCGCGCGCCGCATCGAACCGAGCGAGGATGCGCGCGGCCGCGAGTTGATGGAAGAGATTGGCGCAGTAAGTTTGTTGGAAGAAAAAGATCAGGAGGCATGAATGTTCCGAAGAGGTTTTCGCCGAGGCATGATCCGTCGTGCCATGCAACCGGATGTCCCGCCCATGTTACAACGCGCGCACGAACTGATGTCCAACGGAAATTATCCCGCCGCGGCTGAGGCGTTCGAGCAGTTAGCGCGCGCGGGCGAAGCCCGTCAGCACCCGAAGACGGGACAGATGTATCTGCAAGCAGGGCGCGCCCGCATTTTGGCGGGACAAAAAGACGCGGGTTTCGCGCATCTCAAGCGCGGACTTGGCTTGATGGCCGCGCATCCTGCCCAGTTGTTCCGCGCGGGAAATCGCGTTGTCAACGAACTGAACGAGCATGGGATGACCGCCGAGGCGCAGGAGATCGCCCAATGGTTAAAGACCAGCCTCCCTGTCCAGCCTGAGACGAGGGGAGGCGCGCCCGTTGCGTCTACGCGGAAACCTATCCTGCCGACGAATTGTCCCTCCTGCGGAGGTGTTGTCCGCGTGGACGATGTTGACTGGCTTGATGAAGTTACCGCGGAATGTGACTGGTGCGGAAGCCCCGTTCGCGCGAACGGATGATGCAACTCACCGAAGACGAGATTGCCGCCCGTTTACGTGAGGCACATCCCGCACCCAGCACGGACGGGTACGCGCAAGCCAATGCAGGCGCGCCAAAATGCGCGGCGGTGCTTGTCCCGCTTTTGCGGCAGGATGGCGCGTGGCACCTGCTTTACACCCGTCGCACCGATCAGGTGGAGAGCCACAAGGGACAAGTTTCCTTTCCCGGCGGCGCGTGCGACGATGGCGAAACCACGCCCGAACAAACTGCCCTGCGCGAGGCCGAGGAGGAAATTGGGATTGAGCCGAATCAGGTGCGCGTCCTCGGACGGCTCAACTCGATGCTGACGATCACATCCTATCGCGTGACTCCTGTCGTTGGCGTGATTCCCTGGCCAACCGTGTTTCGTCCCGCGCAGGCAGAAGTGGCGCGCGTCTTCACCATGCCGCTCGCGTGGCTGGCAGAACGCTCCAACCGCTGGGAGTTCAACATGCTCGGACGCGATTACAGCGTGATTGTTTATCATCCGTTCGACGGGGAGACCTTGTGGGGTGCGACCGCGCGGATGACAGTGGATTTTTTGGAAATACTTAAACTGAACCGCGAAGCCCGCTAAGATCGCGAAGACAACCAAAAAAACTTCGCGGCCTGCCCTGGCACCGCCCGCCACACTTGCACCGCACTGCGTTTGGTGCAGTGCAGGTGGGGCAGGTGTGCGCTCTTCGCGGTAAAAATTCTGAATCGCACAGATAGAATCAGTCTAAAAAAAACAGCGGCGTCCTCACGGACGCCGCTGTTTGCTTCACACACACGAAGGCTACTTCTTCTTCTCTTCCTCTGCGCCTTCTTCTTCCTTCTTGCCCTTCTCGATTACTTCGACTTCTTCCGTACCAGCCACAGGAGCGACGACGGCTTCCACCACCTCTTCCACCTTGGCGGCGGTGGCGATGACAAGCATCTCCTCGGGGCTCGAAAGCACCTTGACCTTTTCCGAAAGCACCAGGTCGCTCACGTGGATCGCGTCACCCACTTTGGCGAGCGCGGAAATATCCACCACGATCTTTTCGGGCAGATCGGCAGGGAGACATTCCACTTCGATTTCGCTCAAACCAGTGACCAGAATGGCGTTGAAATCCTTCACCGCCAGCGACAGTCCAGACAACTCGATGCCCACATACGCGGTCAGTTTCTCGGTCAGCGAGACCACCAAAAAGTCAATGTGCAGGAGGCGGTTCTTGATGAAATCGCGTTGCTTCTCGCGGATCAGCGCGGGGATTTCCTTTCCATCCAGATCGATCATCACCAGGCTGGACGAGGAAACCTTCGCCAGCGCGCGGGTGGTATCACGCGTATCCAGCACGATCGAAATGGGCTTCTCAATGTGGCGACCATACATGATCGCGGGCAGTTGCCCCGCGCGGCGAATGGCTCTCACCTGCTTGCCGATCACATCCCGCCTGCTTGCCTTTAGAACGACTTTCTCCATCTTAACTCCTCGAGCGCCTCTCACCCGCTATGCGGGTTACCATCGCTCTGTGAAAAATTTTTCTCCGGCAAATGGTCAAATTAGCAATTTGACCATACAGCCGGGGATTGATAATTTTGTAGAGCAAATTGCTAATTTGCTCACTCCCTGCGGAACGCGATCCGACCGACGAGCACGATCAGGCCTGCAAACAATCCGCCGACCAGACCAGCGATGATCGCGCCGCGCGTATCCACAACCGTGTGGACCTCGCCCTCGACGCGTCCTGCCAGCAAAACCAGCGACTCGATCTTCTCGCCTCGGACTTCCCTCGCGGCTGTTACGCCGATGTACGCGTCCTGCACGCTGACGGCTTCGCCCGTCACCCCTCCGACGATGCCCTGCACGCCAAGGTTCGTTCCGCGCACCCCGCCGACAAAACTATTGGCGATCTCCGCGCTCTCCGCGTTGACCGCACCGATCAGGCTCTGTCGCGCGGACAGCATCTGCGCGTTGACCGCGCCCGCCGCGGCGATGTTCATTTCCACATCTTCGCTGTTGACGGTCTCCGCGTTGGACTGGTGCATGCGTACCATCTCGGCGGTCACCGCGCCCGCGTCCACTTGAGAGAGGTTGACGACTTCGGGCTGGTCGGCTGATTCAACGGGAGCAGGTTGGAGGTCAGGCATGAGGCGTTCCTGTCAGCAGGCAAAAAAGTCGCCTCCAGCGGAGGCGAATCTTCCTGCGGACGTGATTTTAGTCGGGGGTGGGGCTTTCGTCAAGACTTGCGCTTGCCCGAGAGGATTTCCTTGCCGAAAGGCGTGCGGTCATTGCCAAGCGGTTTCATCTTCCATAATTCGCTGAGCGTGTACTCGCCAGCAAGCACACCATTGATCTGCTCGTCGGAGTAGCCAGCCATCCAAACATCGCGAATGTCATAGCCGAGGCGGACGCTCAAATCGCCGATGCCACCAGCCATTTCCCAGCGTTTTGGTTTTTTGTCCATGCAGACAAGTTTACCAGAAACCCGTTTTCTGGGAGAAAACGGGTTTCTCATCACAGAAGGTATAATCGCCCCCATGCGCCGTTACCTCCTCTTCACTGTTTTTGTCTCTGGTATGACCACGCTGGCCGCTGAACTTTCGGCTTCGCGCCTGCTCGGCAACGTCTTCGGGACGAGCAACCTCGTCTGGGCCGCCATTATTGGACTCATCCTCATCTATCTGACGGTCGGCTATTGGCTGGGGGGCCGCTGGGCAGATAAAAATCCCACACCATTCGCGATGTACCGCGTGCTGGCTTGGGGCGCGTTCACGCTGGGAGTTGTGCCATATTTCGCAGGCCCCGTTCTGCGCGCGGCCGCGAATGCTTTCGATGGATTCCAGTTCGCGGTGCTGGGCGGCGCGTTCGCGGCGGTGCTGATTCTCTTCATCGTCCCCATCACTTTGCTCGGGACGATCTCGCCCTTCGCCATCCGCCTGAGCATGGATGATGCCGCGCACGCGGGCGTCACCTCGGGACGGGTTTATGCCATCTCCACGCTTGGCTCGTTCATCGGCACGTTCCTGCCCACGCTCCTGCTCATTCCCACCATCGGCACCACGCGCACCTTCCTCGTCTTCAGCCTGTTCCTGCTCTTCGTTGCCATCGCGGGCATGGCCATTAACGGGCAGAAAAAGCAGGCCATCATCCATCTTTGGATGGTCGCTGCGCTCGCCATTCTCGCCGCGCTCGGCGCGAATCAAAAACTCAAAAATTCAATGGGACAGATCTACGAAACCGAGTCCGCGTACAACTATATTCAGGTGATCCAGAAAAATGGCTACACCATGCTCCATCTCAACGATGGGCAGGGCGTTCACTCCATCTATCACCCCGATGTGCTTTTCTACGGCGGCCCGTGGGAACTCTTCCTCGTGGGTCCATATTTCAACGCGGACACGAATCCCGCGAACGTTCAGCGCATCGGCATCGTCGGCCTCGCGGCGGGGACAGCCGCGCGTCAAGCCACTGCCATCTATGGCGACATCCCGATTGACGGCTGGGAGATCGATCCCGCCATCGTGGAAGTCGGCCAAAAATATTTCGGGATGACGATGCCCAATCTCAACGTCCACATCGAGGATGGTCGCTACGGACTCGCCCAAAGTCCCGACAAATTTGACATCCTG
>JAYRVQ010000044.1:0-3071 GCA_041918465.1 Anaerolineales bacterium | reverse complement strand
CCTCGTCTCCGTCGCGGACAGCCTCGTCAAAAAATCCGTCTGGATCATGGGCGGCGACGGCTGGGCGTACGACATCGGCTACGGCGGTCTCGACCACGTTCTCGCCAGCGGACGCAATGTCAACGTGCTGGTGCTCGATACGGAAGTCTACTCCAACACGGGCGGGCAGGCGTCCAAGTCCACGCCGATGGCGGCGGTGGCTAAGTTCGCCATGAGCGGCAAGGGCCTTCCAAAGAAAGACCTCGGCCTGATCGCGATGGCGTATGGCTACGTTTACGTCGCGCGCGTGGCGATGGGCTTCAACGACCAACAGACCCTGCGCGCCATCATCGAAGCCGAATCCTACGACGGCCCCTCGCTCGTCATCGCCTACAGTCACTGCATCGCGCACGGCTACGATCTCGCCCGCGGCCTCGAACAGCAGAAACTCGCCGTCCAGTCGGGCGCGTGGCCTGTCTATCGCTACGACCCGCGCCTCGCCGCCGAGAACAAGAATCCGCTCATCATCGAAGCCAAGGAGCCGACCGTCAGTTGGCAGGACTACGCCTACAACGAGACGCGCTACAAGATGCTCACCCTCAGCGACGAGGAACGCGCCGAAGCGCTGTCGAAGAAAGCCAGCCAGGGAATCAAGAATCGCTGGGAACTTTATCAGCAGATGGCCTCGATGCACTATGGAAATGGAAGCGAAGAGAAGAAAGAGTGAATCTCAAATGTAAACCCGTCATTGCGAGCGAAGCGATCGCGAAGCATCCCGTAGGGAAGCGATCTCCTCATCAGCGCGGGGATTGCTCCCTGGCACTGCCCGCCAGGGCAAGTGTCGTCGGGAAGTGCGCCCTCCTTGCAATGACGGTGGAACCTGTGACCAAAAGGAAACCTCATGCTTGATCTAACCACCACTTATCTCGGCTTGAATCTCAAAAATCCAATCGTCGCTTCGGCCTCGCCGATGTCGAAAAAAGTGGAGCGCGTCCAACGCATGGAAGAGGCTGGCGTCGCGGCGGTCGTGATGTATTCGCTGTTCGAGGAGCAGATCATCCACGAAAGCCTCGAACTCGACCACTTCCTCACGCGCCATTCCAATTCATCCGCCGAAGCGATGAGCTACCTGCCCGACACGGGGACATACTCCCTCGCCCCCGAAAAATATCTCGACCACCTGACCGCGCTCAAAAAAGCAGTCAGCATTCCGATCATTGGAAGTCTGAACGGCGTCTCCACAGGCGGATGGATCAAATACGCCCGCCTCATCCAGGATGCCGGGGCGGACGCGCTCGAATTGAATCTGTACTACATCCCAACGGATCCCGCCCTACCCGCGGCTGACGTGGAGTCCGCACAAGTGGATTTGGTAGCCGAGATCAAGTCGAAGCTGTCCATCCCGCTGGCGGTCAAACTCAGTCCGTACTACACCTCCCTGCCCCACTTCGCCAAACGCGTCGCCAAAGCGGGCGCGGACGGACTCGTCCTCTTCAACCGCTTCTACCAACCCGACTTCGATCTCGAAGCGCTGGAAGTGATCCCCAACCTCGACCTCAGCACCTCCGCCGACCTGCGCCTGCCCCTGCGCTGGGTCTCCATCCTGTTTGGAAGCGTCAACACCGACTTTGCCCTGACGAGCGGAGTCCACACCGCGCAGGATGTTCTCAAAGCCATGATGGCCGGGGCGAACGTCGCCATGATGGCATCCAGTCTCCTCCATAACGGCGAACAGGCCGTCCCGTCCATGCTGAACGAGATAGGCTGGTGGATGCAGACACATGAGTATGAATCGATCCGTCAAATGCAGGGCAGTATGAGTCGCAAGTCTGTCGAGGAACCCGCTGCTTTCGAACGGGCGAATTACATGCGTGTGCTCAACTCGTGGCGTGAACTTCCTTAAAACAAAAAGACCCCTACAAAGGGGTCTTTACTTCATATAAATCCAAAGCGGATGGCTATACGGCTGGGGCTTCCACCACTTTGCGCTGACGGAACGTAATACGTCCGCGCGCCAGATCATAGGGGGACATTTCAACGGACACCCGATCCCCAAGCAGGATGCGAATGTAATACTTGCGCATCTTACCGGAGAGATAGGCCAGCACCTCGTGTCCGTTATCGAGGCGGACGCGGAACTGGGTGCCGGGCAGGGCCTCGACCACCACCCCGTCCATTTTGATTTTGCCTTCATCTTTTGCCATACACGCCTCCTAAAACCAGCAACGCCGAACTATTCGACATCCTTGAACGAGCGCCGCTTGATGCGGCGAATGGCCTTTTTCTTTTCCATGCGGCGTTGTTCGCTCTTGGAGACGAACCAGCGCTTGCGGCGAACTGTGCTCAACACGCCGCTTTTCACAACCTTTTTTCGAAAGCGCTTGAGCAGGGAATCCTGGGATTCACCGGAGCGTAAATTTACTGCTGCCAAATCAATTCACCTCCTTCCACATGGAAGATATTCTGCCAAGAAAAAACCCTCGGCACAGAATGAGCCGAGGGGCATCGAACAGTCAGAACCAACGAATATGATCGCAACGATCACTTCCATCAGGACGATTGCATCTCCTCGACTGTGTTAATCTGGGACGTCAACCGTCCCGCCAAAAACTGTGTGCAGGATTGTACTACACGACAGAGTGCTTGTAAAGAAAAGCCCCTTGGCAATGACCTACTCTCCCAGGAGGCTACCCTCCAAGTACCATCGGCGCTGACGGGCTTAACTTCCGGGTTCGGGATGTTACCGGGTGTACCCCCGTCGCTCAAATCACCAAGGGACGTTTTCACAACGTTAGGCTGAATAGTAAATCTGAATAACGTAGAAAAGAGTACCAAGTTCTCCGCACCACGGGATTAGCCCTCGACCATTAGTACAGCTTAGCTCAACACATTACTATGCTTACACTTGCTGCCTATATAGCAGGTGGTCTACCTGCGGTCTTACTCCTTTACAGGAATACAGGGATCTCATCTTGAGGCGAGTTTCCCACTTAGATGCTTTCAGCGGTTATCTCTGCCCGACATAGCTACCCAGCGATGCTCCTGGCGGAACAACTGGCACACCAGAGGTCAGTCCACTCCGGTCCTCTCGT
>JAYRVQ010000043.1:0-1774 GCA_041918465.1 Anaerolineales bacterium | reverse complement strand
GAAAGCACGGGCGTCAAATTTTTGGATGAAGAAAACGAAGGCGTCGCGGTGGGACCGATCAACGTGCGCGCCTATCTGGAAGTGGATGACCAACTGGAAGAGACGGGAATGAAAATTAAGGTGGAGCAATTGGCGTTGGCTGAAAGCTCCCAAGACGATGATCACGTCAGTTTGATCTATCAATGTCGAATCGTGGACGGCGTGTTTCGGGAAAGCGATGAGATTTCGGAAGTTAAATATTTCGACGTGAACGATCTCCCGCCGATGTTGTTTGCGGAGAAGGAATTGATCCACCGCGTCGCCAAAAACTGGACGCATAATACTTGAAACTGAAAACTGGACACTGAAAACTGATGACTGTTATGAACTGGCTTGAAGTATCACTGCTCGTAGATGGCGAACTCGCGGAAGCGGTCGCAGATGTATTAGCGCGTTTCGCGCCGAACGGCGTTGTCACCGAAAGCACGGGCGTCAAATTTTTGGATGAAGAAAACATCGGCGTGACGGTGGGACCCATCAGCGTGCGCGCCTATCTCGAAGTCAATGACCAACTCGAAGAGACGCGTCAGAAATTGGAAGAGGCGCTCTTTTATCTCGGCATGATTCAATCATTGCCCGCGCCCACTTATAAAAATATCGCTGACCAGAATTGGATGGAAGCGTGGAAAGAACATTACAAACCCATCCCCATTGGCAAACGGCTGATGATCGTCCCCGCCTGGATGGATTCACCCGAACCGAGTCGCATCCCGATCAAAATTGACCCTGGTATGGCTTTTGGAACGGGGACGCACCCGACGACACAGTTGTGTTTGGAACTCATCGAAAAAGCGATACTCGAAAATCGAAATTCGAATAACGAATATCGAGTTATCGATGTAGGTTGCGGCTCCGGCATTCTCTCCATTGCCGCACTGAAACTTGGCGCGACATCCGCCCTCGGTGTGGACATCGACATCGAATCCGTCCGCAACTCGCGCGAGAACGCGGACAAGAATGACATCGGCGCGGAGTTCATCATCGGGCAGGGATCGGTGGCGGAGGTGAAAGCGGGACAGTTCGCGTTCGCATCCGCGCCGCTGGTGGTGGCCAACATTCTCGCGCCCGTTATTGTCCGTCTTTTCGACGCGGGGCTGTCAGATTTGGCCGAGACTGGGGGCGCGGTCATCTTAAGCGGGATCCTGTCCGAGCAGGCGCAAAAGGTCATTGAGGCCGCGCAGGCCAAAGGTCTGGTTTTGACCGAGCGGCGTCAGATGGGGGATTGGGTCGCGCTGGGCTGTCGAAAACTTTAAGATTCTGTCCGTCCCCGTCCATCAATCTGTGCTATGATTCGGCACATGGACCGCCGCCGACTGCTCTATTTTCTTTTGCTGAACGCGCTGGTCTCCGCCTGCGTGACGGGGACGATCATTTTTTGGTATGACAGGAATCTTAAGGCGACTTCCTCCGCCCCCGCGTTTGCGCCTCCATCGGACCTTGGGCCTGCCGCGTCTGTCCCCGAGGCGAACGCCAACCCGAGCAGTGACATTCAGATCGTCATCATCGTGGGCGCGGACAATCTCGGCGCGGAGGTGGTCATCCTGCGTTATCTCGGCGATGGACAAGTTGACCTCACCAACTGGCAACTCAAGGACGAGAACGGCAATCTCTTTTTGTTCCCAGCCATCAGCCTTGTTAAGGAAGGCGCGGTACAACTCCACACCGCCGCAGGGACGAACACTGTCGTTGACCTGTACTGGAACCTCTCCGCGCCTGTCTGGAAATCAGGTGAGTT
>JAYRVQ010000042.1:0-5575 GCA_041918465.1 Anaerolineales bacterium | reverse complement strand
GCAAACACTATTTTATCCCCGCGACTTTCAGCCCATCCTGCAAAATCGCCTGCACCTTATCTTTGTGCCGCGTCTCGCAGTAGACGCGCAGGATCGGCTCGGTGCCGCTGAAGCGGATCAACATCCAGCCGCCGTCTTCGAGGCGGAACTGGAACCCGTCCACCGTCACTAACTCGGTGACCTTCAGCCCGCCCAGGGTCTTGGGATTATTGTCCATGATGATTTTCTTGCGCGTGGCATGGTCGCCGCTAAAGGGGCTGTCCACGCGATCATAGAAATATTCCCCGCTCACTTTGGCGAACAGGTCTTTGAGCAATTCCGTCGGCTTTTTGCCGGTCTTGACCATGAAGTCGAGCATGTACAGCCCGGCCAGAATTCCGTCGCGTTCGGGGACGTTGCCGCGGAAGGCGTAGCCGCCTGATTCTTCACCGCCGATCAGCGCGTTCGTCTCGGTCATCTTCGGCGCGACGTATTTGAATCCCACACCCGTCTCGTGGACGAGTACGCCATAAATCTCGCCAAGTTTGTTGAGCATGTTGGTGGTGGATAGCGTCTTCACAATGTCACCGCGTTCGCCGCGGATCTCTAACAGGTAATAAGCCAGCAGAGCGTAGACGCGCAATTGGTTAATGAACTTCCCGTTTTCGTCGCCGATGCCGCAACGATCCGCATCGCCGTCGGTGATGAGCAGGATGTCGGCGTGGTTGTCCACCGTGGCTTGCAGGCCCACGTCAATGTTCGGTTGGATCGGTTCGGGACGTTTCATCTCCGGGAAGGACGGGTTGCGCACGTTGTGGATTTCAATGACTTTGGTCTTGCCGCCCGAAAGCAGGCGCGTAAACCAGCCTGCGCCGTTGCCCCACATGGCGTCCACCATCACGGTCAGACCGGCGTCTTTGATGGGTTGCAGGTCGATCAACCCGTCGCGGGTCAGGTGCTCGATATAAGGTGTGGCCGCATCGAACATCACGATCTCGCCTGCCGCGCTCGCCTCAGTATATTTTTTGCGTTTTACGTTTTCCATCGATTCTGGAATCCCCGACTCGATTTCGATCAAACCATCCGGGTCGATAGCGCCGCCCGTCTCGTTGCGGACCTTGAAGCCGTTGTCCGTGGCCGGGTTGTGGCTGGCTGTGATGTTGACCGCGCCCGCGGCCTTCTTGTCCACTACCGCGTAGGCGATGACCGGGGTTGGCGTCGCGCCATCGGTGAGATAAACCTTCAGCCCGTTGCCCGCCAGCACTTCGGCCACCGCCGCCGCGAAATGTTCACTGCTGAAGCGTTTGTCGTGTCCCACCACCACCCATTGTCCCTGTTTGCCGTGATTCAAAAGATAATTTGCAAACCCTTGCGAGCAACGGCGCACGTTATCGAATGTGTAATCCTCGGCGATCACGCCGCGCCAACCATCAGTCCCAAATGTGATTTTGAAAGCCATTGTTATGCTCCTGAAAAAATGATGACGAGATGATTATAACGTAGTGCTACGGAGTATCGCATAATTTACCAAACCAAAATCATGTTTTTTGTTCGTGATTTTTGGAAAAAAGTTGGTAATTTATGGGACAAGCGATAAAATATCGGGCATGCCCGATTCACTTGCTGAAACCAAACCCCAACTGCGCCAGCAACTTCGCAAACTACGCGCCGCGCTGGGTGATGAGACGCGCGCCCGCGCCAGTCAGTTGATTTGTGCGCATCTCGAAAACTGGCCGATCTTTCAGCAGAGCGAGTCCATTCTTACTTATATGCCCATCAAAAACGAAGTGGACTTGACGCTGCTGTTGACTCGTCATCCCGAAAAGCGGTGGGTTCTTCCGCGTATTATTCCCGAAGAAGACCATCGCATGGTGTTTCATCCGTACGATACCGCGCGACTAGTCTACCACCCGTTTGGGATGGCCGAACCCACCGCGGACCTGCCAATAGTCCCGAGTGAGGCGATTGAGTTGACTCTCGTCCCCGGCCTCGCGTTTGACCGTCACGGCTGGCGGCTGGGATATGGCGGTGGATATTTCGACCGCTTCTTGAAAGATTTTACCGGGGTCAGCGCGGGAATCACATTTCAGGCGTTATTGCTGGATGCGGTCCCGCACACGCCGCTCGATGTGGCGATGGGATGGATCGCGACGGAAGAGAAAATATTCAAAACAAATTAACAGGATTCCGAAAGTTCACTTTCAGAATCCCCGCCTGAAGTAGAACTTCAGAATTCCAAACCCTTTATGAAAGACTACTCACCATTTCTCCCAATTTCGTCACAGCGCGTTCGATGGGCAGGTTCCAGGCCGCGGCGTTGAGGCGGATGAAGTTGCTGAACTGATTGGTGGGGGAGAAGAGATAACCGGGCGTGAGGGTGATGCCGCCTTGCAATGCCAGCGAATATAACTCCAGCGAATCCACTGTCCCTGGCAATTGGACCCAGAGCACGTAACCGCCCGAAGGTCGCGTGACGCGGGTCTCCGCGGGAAAAGTCCGCATGACGGATTGGGAAAGCATCGCCACGTTGTTGGCATATTCGCGTCGGATTCGGCGGATCTGGTGATCGTACCCGCCGCTGTCCATGAATTCGGCGATGGCCATTTGTGCCAGCGTGGAGGTGGACGCGCTCAGCGTGAATTTCAGCCACTCCACCGTGCTTTTATATCGCCCCGGCGCCACCCAGCCCACGCGTAAGGATGGACTGATATCCTTTGAGAACGAAGAACAGAGCATGACCAGTCCCTTGGTGTCGAAGGCTTTGGTAACGAGAGGCCGTTTTTCGGTGAAGTAAATTTCCCCCGAAACATCGTTGTCAATGAGCGGAATGTCGTAGCGCGTCAATAACCCAACCAGTTCCTTCTTTTTCTCGTCAGGGATGCAACTTCCCAACGGGTTGCTGAAGTTTGAAATGGTCAATACAGCCTTGATGGGATTGTGTTCAATTGCAAATTGCAAAGCCTCAAGGCTGATGCCATCGCGCGGGTTGGTTGGGATTTCCAGTGCGCGCAGTCCGTGGACTTCAATAATTTGCAATGTGCCAAAGTACATCGGCGATTCGATGGCAACAATATCGCCGGGTTTGCAGACTGCGTGCAAACACAGGTCAATGGCCTCGGTGCCTCCTGACGTAATGACAATATCACCTGGCGATAACTGGCATCCGCTGTTGACGGCTCGCTTTGCGATCTGGCCGCGCAACCCCTCGTCTCCCGGCGGGATCTGGTACTGGTGCATTTCCTTGCTGGCTGTCCGCGCCACACGCGCCATGATGCGGTTCATCCGTTCGGTGGGGAGTAATTCCAGGTTGGGCATCGCCGCGCCCAGTTGGATCAATCCCGGATTCAGCGTGTCGCGCATCACCATCATTACCAGATCGTGCAGGTTGACGTGGCTGGGGTCGAGTCCGGGCGAGGAGATTTCCGGTTCAGGGAGATGGGACGAGGCGGGAGCACAGACGTAATATCCCGATTGCGGACGCGCTTCGATCACCCCGCGACTTTCCAGTTGCAGGTAAGCCTGCAAAACCGAACTGATGCTTACTCCTTGTTGCTGACTCATCTGCCGCACAGACGGGATGCGGTCACCCGGGCGGTACGTCCCTTTTTCGATGAGTTGTTTTATCTGGCTGGCAACCTGTTCATAGCGGAACAGGTCGCGGCTGGGGGGCTTGGCGGGTTTGGACATATTTCCTCGCAAAAAGCAATACAGTTCCTTGTTGCTTCAACCGGTACAGTTGATTATATCATTAACTGTTATGGTTACAATCCGTGTTATTTGCATCTGTGCTTATTTTCTATTCTGGCGATAATGTAATCATCAAAAAGGAGTTAACATGGACGCAATCCGTGAACCAAAAGCCAACTTAAAACTACATTTGCATCGCCGCGCTTTCCATCACCTCAATCGCGTCAAACCCGGAATGACTGTCCGTTGTGAAGATGGGCTGGTGTGGCTGACAAAATCCAAAGATTTGCAGGATTACATGCTCAGGCCGGGCGCCAGCATGGTGGTCGGGAAGCGCGCCAGCGTTCTCATCGAGGCCCTCAGCGACGCCGATGTGACCATCCTGTATCCCAACTAAACAAGCGGTCTCCCCCGATTCGGGCTCTGGGAATTGTGCTTCCCGGAGCCCTTTTATTTTCAGCGGGGTATAATCACCCCACTTATGACCAAACCAATTTATCTGGACTATGCCGCCACCACGCCCGTGGACTCGCGCGTGCTGGACGCGATGCTCCCGTACTTTAACGCTTCATTCGGGAACCCGTCGTCTGTTCACCGTTATGGACAGGTTGCCGAGGCCGCGGTCGATTCCGCGCGTGAGACGGTTGCCTCCGTGCTGAACTGCCGCGCGGACGAGATCGTCTTCACCTCCTGTGGCTCCGAATCGGACAACCTCGCCCTGCGCGGTGCGATGCTTGCGGGACGAAAAAATAATCGCAACTGGCTGTTGACTTCACACGTTGAGCATCATGCAGTTAGCAAAACCGCTGAGCAACTGGAACAGTACTTCAACATTCATGTTGAGTGGCTTCCCGTGGATGCGCGCGGCATGGTCACGCCCGAAGCGATGCGCGCCGCCGTCTGTGACGCGACCGCGTTGGCCTCGGTCATGCTTGCCAACAACGAGATTGGGACGATCAATCCGATTGCAGAGTTGGCCGCCATTTGTCACGAGCATGGAATTCTCGTCCACACGGACGCGGTGCAGGCCGCCGCGTATCTGGATGTGGATGTGCAAACCCTCGGCGTGGACATGCTCTCGCTTGGCGCGCACAAACTCTACGGACCGAAAGGAGTCGGTGCGCTGTATGTCCGCAAGGGGACAGAACTCCTTCCGCACTTGACGGGTGGGGGACAGGAGTTTGGCCTGCGCGCGGGGACGCAGAATGTGCCGTACATTGTCGGCTTTGCCGAGGCGATGCGTCTCGCGAAAGAAGAACGCGAACAGCGCGTCGCTCACGTCAGGCCGTTGCGCGACCAGATCGTTGGCCGCGTGCTGGAGGAGATTCCCGACTCGCAGTTGACGGGTCATCCCGAAAACCGTCTGCCGAACCATGCCTCCTTCGTCTTTAAAGATGTGGACGGTAACCTGCTCCTGCAATTTCTCGACGCCAATGGATTCGCCTGCTCTTCCGGCTCTGCCTGCAAAACAGGTAATCCAGAACCATCGGAGGTCATCACTGCCCTCGGTCTCTCCCGCGATTGGGCGCTTGGTTCGTTACGCGTCACCCTCGGCAAGGATTCTACCCCAGCACAAATTGATTCTTTTTTAAAGACACTACCCGATTTAGTTGCGAACGCGAGAAAACTAAACCACGGATGAAAGTGATGAAAGGGATTCAGGAGGATAGGATGGAACTGGAAAAGATCACGGAGAAAATTATTGGGTATGCTTATGATGTAAGCAATACTCTTGGTAGTGGCTTCGTTGAAAAGGTATATGAGAATACCCTTTACCATCGTTCCAGCAAGGAAGGCATGCGCGTTGTTCAGCAATACCAAATGAAGGTGACTTACGACGGTGTCATCGTTGGTGAATTTTTTGCTGATTTGTTGTTTGAAGAATTGGTTCTGGTTGAATTGAAGGCCG
>JAYRVQ010000041.1:0-9948 GCA_041918465.1 Anaerolineales bacterium | reverse complement strand
CAAGCCCAGAGCCCCAAATCCGCAAAGAGGCCCCTTATCAAAAAACGAACCCATGTATTCGGGGTTAAGGAACCACAGGAAAACGACCAGGAAAATAGGGATAAGGGCCATGGCGGTCCCGGATGTGCGGACCTGTGAAGTCAGTACGCGAATCTCGCCTTTGATGCGCACGCGTTCGCGAATGGTGAACGAGATGGTGTCGAGTATCTCGGATAAATTACCGCCTACCTCGCGCTGAACATTGACAGCCGTGATAACAAAATCCAGATCATCGCTGGGGATGCGGCGATAAAGATTCTCAAGAGCGGTCTCCATGGGAATGCCCAATTGCATTTCCTGCACCACGCGGCGAAACTCGTCCGAGATTGGGGAGGGCATTTCCCTGCTAACCGCTTCCATGGCCTGCATGATGGAATAGCCCGCGCGCAGGCCATTCACCATCAAATTAAGCATATCCGAAAGCTGGTCGTTAAATCGTCTCAAGCGCTTTCCCTGCTGGGAGCGTACATAAAGAGACGGTAGGAAGAAACCGATTGCGCCACCGATCATCGCAGTACCGACGCCGCGCGCTGCAAATCCGCCACCCGCAAGAAGCCAGGCGATGGCGGCCGCGCCAACCATCGAAATAACAATGAGCGCAAAATACTCACCAACCTGGAATTTCAGATCAGCCCGCGCCAACTGACGGGCGATCCGGTCGCCCATGGAAGATTTTTCAACGCGCTTATTGACCCAATCTGTTAGCGCGGTACGGTCAGATTTGCGATCAGCGTCTGTCTTGTCTTCATCCAAATACTGGCCCAGACGACGCTCTACCAGGGAACGCTCACTGTTCACAGACACGATAATGCCCACGATCAGCAATATCAGTACAAGCGCTCCACCTACAACGAGGAATAGGGTTAGGCCTTCCATGGTTTAATAGCGACGCCGCTCTCCAATACCAAAGATGGATGGCGGCAGATGGATGCCAGCCGCCTCTATCTGATCCATGAACTTTGGCCGCAAGCCGGTCGGGCGCAGGCGACCAATAATCTTTCCGTTTTCAACACCAGTTTGCTCGTAGACAAAGATGTCGGTCATGGTGATCACATCCCCTTCCATACCGCTAACCTCGGTAACATTGACGATCTTACGCGTACCGTCTCGCATACGGTCCTGATGAACCACCACATCGATCGCCGAGGAAACCTGCTCGCGAATGGCGCGTGAAGGCAAATCCATGCCCGCCATCAACGTCATCGTCTCGAGGCGAGACAAAGTATCTCGCGGTCCGTTGGAGTGGAGAGTGGTCATGGAGCCGTCGTGACCGGTATTCATGGCCTGCAACATGTCCAAAGCGGCCTCATCGCGAATTTCGCCTACAATAATTCGGTCGGGGCGCATACGGAGAGAGTTGATCACGAGGTGACGAATGGTAATCTCGCCTCTGCCTTCAATGTTAGGCGGGCGCGACTCCAATGTTACAACATGCTCCTGACGAAGTTGCAACTCAGCCGCGTTTTCAATTGTGACAATACGCTCATCGTTAGGGATAAATCCGGAGAGGATGTTCAGTAGCGTTGTTTTTCCTGAACCTGTACCGCCAGAGATCACGACATTAAGGCGGGCTTCCACACAAGCTTTTAGAAACTGCAACGCCTCCTGTGAGATCGAGCCAAACTGAACTAACTGATCAACCGTAATCGGATTCTTGGCGAACTTACGGATAGTCAACACCGGGCCAACCAATGAAATTGGTTGGATAACAGCATTCACGCGAGAGCCATCCTGCAAACGGGCATCCACGTAAGGACTGGCCTCGTCGATACGACGTCCTAGCGGGGCTACAATACGATCTATGATGCGCATGACGTGCTCATTATTCTCAAACGTAACCGGAACGCGGTGGATCTTACCTTTACGTTCAATGTAAATATTCTTTGCCCCATTGACCATGATTTCGGTAATGCTCTCATCTTCCAAAAGCGGCTGAAGAGGGCCCAGCCCCAATATTTCGGCGGCAATCTGTTCAAACAACCGCGCACGCTCAGGGCGGGACAGAACTATATTTTCCTCGGACAGGATCTGCTCAAAGAGGTCCTGAATGGTGCGCCGGACTTCGTCGATCCGCGAAATATCCATGGACGGATCAAGCTCGGCCAAAAGCCGGTTTTGCACCCGTGTTTTCAAGTCAAAGTAGGTTCCCGCCTGGGGGGCCGTAATAGGAGCATTAACGCGCCGCGTTTGCACGGCGGACAAACGCGAGTTGTCCCCACCACCACTCGAGCCTCCCTGTCCACCGGAAGGTTGTGGTGGCTGGTTCTGCGCACTGCCCTGTCCTTGCTCAATTCGTTTCAAAAGGGACATTTTCTACTCCTAAATGGCCGCATACTTAACATTCGCATTTATCGATTGGCAAAACGGTCGTCGATCTCAAGTTCAAGAGCCGCGACGCGCGCGCGGACGCTTTCCGCGAGGCCAAATATTCCACGCGCAACCGGCTGGGTCTTATTGTCAATCATAAATGGTATGCCACGATTAACCGCTGGGACAACTATTCGTTCTTCCAACGGGAGAACTGCCGCGACTTCCTGTTTGAGGTTTTCACTGACGCGCTCCGCCGTAATGGCAATCCGCTTGTCAAACTTGTTCATAACAAAGACCACACGGCTTCGGTCAATTTGCATCGTTAACATCAAATCCAGAAACAGGCGCGAGTTTTTGATCGATGGAATATCCTGACTTGTTACCAACACGATCACGTCACTGGAGTCGATAGCGGCAATTGTGACATCGCTCAAGTAAGTGGGTGTGTCCACAACCACATAAGCATACATTTGCCGTAAAAAGTCCACTATCTTTATGAATTGATCGGCAGTGACCTTATCGGCCTGTTCCGGGCGGGATGGCGAAGCAAGAATACTAATTCCCGTTGCCGAATGCTTGACCAACACACCACCCACCATTTCCGCGTCAAGTTCATCGGCCAGCGGAGCCAGATCCGAAATTGTGTTTTTGCCCTGTTCATTGAAGAACATCGCCACATCGCCATACTGCAGATTTGAGTCCACAATAACCACGCGCGTGTCTTCGTTATGGAGAGCGACAGCAAGATTGACAGCAATCGTGGTGCATCCTGTTCCGCCTTTGGGGCTATAGATTGACACCACCCTGCCTCGTGTCAGGCCTAGTCCCATCTGGGAAACAGGCGACACCCCGACATTCATGGCGGCCGGGATCCCCCGCAATGTGGCGGCCTGCGCCCGTTCGGCGTGCGCGATCTCCCCTGCGCGTCGAATAGCAGAGATCAGTTCATCTCCCATGGGGGGCTTGGTAAGGAAGTCGCGCGCGCCCGCAAGCATAGCCCGACGCATATAGTTCTGGTCATTTTGAACCGACAGGATGACCACTTTAATATGCGGTGCTTTTTGGCGAATAAGTTCTGTGGCGGTAATACCGTCCACATCCGGCATGTTAATGTCCATCAGGACTACATCCGGATCCAACTCCTTCGCCATCTGAATTCCTTCTTTTCCAGAACGCGCCGCGCCTACAACCTCCACGTCGCTTTCGAACTGAAGCAATTTTCGAACCATTTCGCGCGTTTCGGCTACATCGTCTACAATGAGAACCCGAAACTTTTCTCCAGCCATAGCATCCCTATAAACTTTCTTCAAGCAGAATTCGCCCTAAGGCGAGACAGTCACCACATCATTGGTTAGAAACGGCAGTGCCAGCGTATCCACGCGCGGGGTCATGGAATAGGCAAGTTTGACCGGCACATCAATATCGAGCTGGCTTAACAGGAATTGCAACGTAGCCGACTCTGTCACTTGACGCGATGGATCTCCGCTGTTCCGCAAAGTGAGGTAGAGCGGGGTATTCGTATAAATCATGTAAGTAAGGAGGACGGCTTCCTGTGGAGAAACAATCAAAGTCACAATATCTGGTGGAAGCTGATTTGTTGCGGCCTGTTGCTGATTGGGTTGCGGAGTGGGCGTAGCCTGATTCGCCGCCTGAGTAGTTGGATTCAATTCAAAGTTACCCAATCGTAATACTGTCACATCCTGCATAACCATCTGGCAGACAGGACGAGGGCGCTGTGGCTCCGAAGGAACGATGTAGATGGGTTGTTGGAAAGCCGCCTCCACTTCTGTGCGGCCCTGGTATGGCGGATCCGGTTCGTTGTAGTCCACTCCCAAACTAATGCCGGGCATCTCGTCCGGTTTGACATTGGCAGGAGCGGCGGCCACGGCTACATGATTTGGGAGAACCGCCTGATAGGATGGGTCAACGTCAACGATCAGCATACAGGCAATTACATTAACATGAGCGCCGTCTGCAACGCCAAAGCCAACCGAAGCCAATCGGGATGTAGGAATGGTAATCGCATTCTTGGTGGCGGCAATAATAGACGCCCACGGCGGTCCGCCAGCTTCCAAGCCAGCATCAGGCGAAGTGATCATGCCAGTCGTAAACGGCACTCCCTGATCGATGGCAATTTTAGCCTTTTGTCCGACTAAACTCGATTTTTCTTCTGTGGTAAACATTACATCCGCAAAAGAAGTTTCCGGGAGATTGTAAGTGCCCAACAGATCCTCGGTGACAATCGTCCCCTGAGAAATATTCTGCAAGGCATAATAAACCTGATAAGCTTTTGCGGTTGGCGTAGGTCGCAACATGGGCAAGACGCGCGGCAAAGCTACCGCGGCTATAACCAAGCCAACGAGCAGGATAATTGCCAGGAAGATGAAAATTCGACCGCGACGCATAGGAGCTCCTCTCTTTATAGCCGCCGAAACGCGGCAAACCGTTTATATCATATTCATTATACAGGAAAATTGCAAAAACCTTTCTGGTAAAAAAGTGGGACTCTATCTTACGACAGAGTCCCACAGTCTCACACAGTACTTGCAGGCTTAGAAGTTCTCGAGGCTGTTGTTGATGGTCGAGAAGACGTTGCCAATGATCGGGCCGAGCAGCATCAGAACCGCAATGACAACAATGGCGACCAAAACAAGGATTAACGCATACTCAACCAGGCCCTGGCCTTTTTCCTTCGGGGCGAATAACATGTGGTTTCACCTCCTTTCCGCTTGAGAGTTCTCTGAGGCCATCTCAGAGTTAAGCCCATTATAAATGTGGTGACGGATAATTCCAAGAATTAGTACAAAAGTGGGACTCTTGTAACAAGAGTCCCACCATCAGGCAAGAACAACTTAGAAAGCCTCGAGGCTGTTATTGATGGTCGAGAAGACATTGCCGATGATCGGGCCGAGCAACATCAGAACTGCAATGACAACAATGGCGACCAAAACGAGAATTAGCGCGTACTCAACCAAGCCTTGTCCTTTTTCTTTCGGAGCGAATAACATATGTGCGTTCTCCTTTCGTTGGATTTTGTATGAGGAACCAATCCTCAAGTACGCCCAAATTATATAACTTCCACATGAAAAGGCAAGCGAAAGAAAGGCAAATTCACTAACAATTATGTTAGTCTAACAATTTTGCAATCCCAAAAATAATCGGGGGGGGTGGTAAAGATTGGGACTAAGCCACACTACGTGCCGGAACAGAAAAACTAACACGCGCCCCTTTGCCGACCGCGCTATCTATTTCAAAAACGCCGCCAAGCATTTCTGCCCGTTCTTTTATCAGTTTCAATCCCAAGCTATTTCCGTGTTCGAGCACCTCGGCGTCCACTCCCTTTCCGTTGTCGTCAACCGTCACACGGATTAGTTGATCGCCCATGTCCAGAAGCACCTTCACTGTCGTGGCCTGACTATGCCGGGACGCGTTGCCGATAAGTTCCTGGATGGCGCGAAAGATCATAACCTCAATATAAGGCTCCAGACGTCGTTCTGTCCCAGTGACAGTAACGCCGACTTCCAGGCTGGTTTGTTCACGAAACGCCTCGGCGTATTTGCGAATGGTTGGCACAAGGCCCAAATCATCCAACATCATCGGACGAAGTTCGAAGATAAAATTGCGTACTTTCTGAAAAGTACTCATAGCCGCGACCTTAAGATTGCTCAACTCCTCACGCGCTTGGACAGGATCTACATCCAACAAGCGCATGGCAATCTCAGTCTGCAAAATAAAATTGGATAACGCCTGGGCAGGACCGTCGTGCATTTGCCGGGACAAGCGTTGGCGCTCAGACTCTTGCGCGTTTACCAACATCTCCACGCTCGCCATCGTCCCCTTGGCTGCCGAAGCAGTTGCATTTGTTGCCCCGGCGGACTGGGAAGAGGAACGCTCCAGAGCTGTCTTATATTTTTCCAAATGCGTTTTGTCGTTCTGCAATTTCTCCAATTGGCCGCGCATCACCAGCAAACGTTGTTGCGCATCCAGAGCAGAATCGTAGGCCATGCGCAATTCTTCCGGCGGCAACTTGCCAATCTGTCCCTGGGCTTGTTGAAGATGGGCAGTAATTGCGGCATTGCGTTGAGTTAATTTTGATACCTCTCCCTGGCTTTGCTCAATCATCAAAGTCACTTCGCGCAAGGCGCGCTGGGTTTCTTCAAGTTCTGCCTGCGGATCGATTCCGACACCGCCGGAACGAGCAGACTCAAGTTCGTTAGTTGTCATGCCTGTCACTCCTGCTTTGTTGTGTCTTTTAATGTTACCCACCCACGTTTAAGCGCGTAGATTACCGCCTGTGTTCGGTCGTCCACTCCAAACTTGCGCAAAATTGAAGTGACATGGTTTTTAACTGTCTGGTGGCTGATCTCCAACAGATTAGCGATCTCCTTGTTGCTCATACCGCGCACCACACAGTTCAGCACTTCCATTTCGCGATCGGACAAAGGATGGAAAGGGTTGCCGGGTTCGCTATAAGAGCGGCGGGCTCCCTCAGTCTGGCCAACCAGCCAACTGTCCAGTTCGCGGCGGGAAAAGACACGCGACCCAAACACAAATCTCCCGTCAGCGACATCACGGATCGCGTTCATCAAACTTTCCGGCTCGATATCCTTGGCCAGATAGCCAGCCGCGCCCGCCAAAGCCGCGTGGACAGCCTGCTCCATTTCATCGTAACCTGTCAGCAACAAGACCCGGGTGGGAAGTTTTTCCTGCACGATCAGGTGTGTAATTTGCTGTCCATTCATGCCGGGCAGGTTGATATCCATCAAGGCAATTTGAGGCTTCAGATCACGGATTAATTCCAACCCGTCCTCCCCGCTGGCCGCCTGCCCCATTACCACCATGTCGGCCTCGAGGGCAAGAGAATCCGCAACCCCCTGACGGAACAGGGGATGGTCGTCCACAATGAGAAGTGTTATTTTTTTCATCGGAAACCCGCTTCAGGTTAAGCTTTTTGAATTTTAGCACAGAATTGAAAATAATAAATTCGGGCGCCGTCTCAGGGACCGGAAACGATTGGCTTATTTTTTCAGAATAATGGAAATATTATCCTCATACAACGTGCGCCAGCGAGAGTCCGTTTTTAGCATTTCCACCAGGGGAACACCCCGTGGCAGGAGTACCCAGTCGATCTCGTATTCTTCCAAAATATCTTTCCAGCCCTTTCGCGCATTCAATACGGTCAAATAGTCCGCGGCCAGATCGGCGCCGTAGAAATCGGTCTGCCCATCAATGAACACTTTTTGCTCCGGCCAGAGCCTAAAGAGAATATAGCCGCCCCAGGTAAACTCATTAAATACATTCCCAGATTGAGGATGGACAGCCAGCCAGTCTACCGCCCGGACGGGAAAAAGCGAGGAGTCAAACACATTGCCCTGGTAGAATACATCCACAGACCGACCAGAGATGAGCAAGCTCGCAATCGCAATTACCGTCAACAGACTCCACGCGCCTCCGCGTAAACCCGCCTGCATTGCATAAAGTTTTTGCTCGATCTGCTGGAGAGTATCAAATCGCAGAAAATCCCGAGAAACTGTTCCCAAAATCGGCAGGCACGTAATCATACTAAAAGGAATGTTACGCACACTATAAAGCCCAAGAAGTATCATACCTGTCGCAAGAAAGGATCGCCCGCTTTTGACCGATTGACCCGAACTGGAAAACGAAAGAACAAGAAGGACAATAAATATCAAGAAAGGCCAGGTATTGGGGTTATGAAAATCGGGAGACAGCCACTCAATATGGATAGTCATCAATTCCCTGTCTCCCACATGCCCAAAGACGTTTTTCCATAACCCCATGCCAGAGGGATTAATCAAAGTGACGAGAAGCGATAAAACTCCAGCAATAAGTAAATTCTTAAAAGCATTTACAGAGACGGCTTCCTTCCGAAGATATTCAACCAGCCAACCCGCCAAATACGCCGCACAGACCAGAATACCGAGAATGAACCCGCCATGCAGGTTTGCCCAAAGCAACATTAGCAAGGGAAATTGCCAGACATTTCGCGTATCGCCACGGGCCAGTTGATCCATACGCGGCAACCAGATGGCGAGCATCAACCAGGAAAAAAGATGCGGCCGCGCCAGCCAGTGAAACAACGTCGCGAACGCGATTAAAAGGATGAGGCCAAACGAAAATATGAAAGACCGGTTATTCTGGAAAGTATCATGAAACACCAGGGCGAATGTAACGCCAATTAGAATTGCAGAAAGGAGAACCACTCCGTTCAATCCCATTGCAAGGTAGGCGATAGCGAAAACCGCCTCAGACAGCCATTCGGTGGTAGTAAGCAAAAGTCCGCTTTTTGTATGGGAAAAAACATCAATCACAGGAATATATTGCTCTGTGACAATGATCTTGCCGACGACAATGTGCCTGCCTGTATCGCCATCCCCAATGAAGCGCGGCCCCAGCATCATACCGAACAGAAAAACCGTAATAAAAACCAGATCCTGTAAACGTGGCAACAAATAAGAAAGCAGTATTGAAGCATTATGTTTCATGCATTTCTCCTAATGCACGCTATTCACGTTCCACCGATAGACGCATAGATTGTCCCCGCCCAGCAAGGGGGCGATTAAACCGTTCGTTGAATATACCAGTTGGGAACGCGCTTCCAAATCGGGATACTGTCCCGGGAACGCGATGAAATATTCCGCGCCGCGCTGATCGAGATAATCGGCCAGCCGCGCCTCGTCTCGTAAAAACGGAATCACATCGGGGGAGACCAATCCGGCCAGATCAATCAAACCATGCCGATCGAAATACCCAAGCGCACCAATATCATGCGCGGCGATCAATGCATTTGGCGGAAGGTTCGCATCCACCCACTTCGCCGTCTCGACCATCTCCGTTTCGATCAAAGCGACATCCTGAGCGTAGGACAGCGCCCCGATCCCCAAAAAGCCGGCGGACGTTAGCAAGATGACTGCCGCCCAGGCCGCCCGCATCAAACGGGACATTGGGCTGGCCGCGGTTTTCTGGAAGGTTTTCGCCACTCCAAGCAGACACCACAAAAAGAGGATCGGCATGGCAGGCATGAGATACCGTCCATGCTGATATGGAGGCAGGCGAAGCGCGTAAATCAGAAAATAACCCGCAAACCAGATCGTCCCCGCCAGTGTGCCCCAATCGCGTTCGCGGATGGATTTCACCAGCCAGATGACCATGCCCGGCAGAATCACCAACAACGGGCCTGTCAATAACTGGAGAAAACTTTTTCCAAGTTTCTCCGACAATGGTTTGATTTGCCACACGCCATATTCGGCCTGTTTGGCGTAAAACGTGTTCGGAAACGGACTGCCAGATAGCATCAAATTGAACAAGAGATAAAGACCAAACAGGAATCCGAAGCCGATGAAGAAACGCGTCAGCGAGGAAACGGGTTTTCCGCGCAGGGACAGTGTCAGCACCACGGGGCCGAGCAGGGTCAAACCGTCGGGGCGCACCCACACAGATAACGCGGCCAACAGGCCGAGGGTCATGGGACGAGGCGAAGACTCGGTGAGCAGGATCAGGACAATCGTCACAAGCGAGGCGTGAAGCAGGGTCTCCATCCCCGATCCCGCGGACCAGATTAGATGCCTTTCGAAGGCAAAT
>JAYRVQ010000040.1:0-6375 GCA_041918465.1 Anaerolineales bacterium | reverse complement strand
TACCGTCAACCGTCAACCGCCCACCGTCAACGAACTCCTCGAAACCGTGGTCGCGCTCATTCCCTCCATCAACGCCTTCTTCGACAAGGTGCTTGTGATGGCCGAGGATGAAAAGGTGAAACAAAATCGCCTCGCCCTTGTAGGACAAATTGCCAATTTGTCCAGCGGGATCGCCGACTTGAGTAAACTTGAAGGGTTTTAGCAGACCACCGACCACGAACAATGGACGACAGATAGTTATCCGTGGTCTAGCGTCCGTGTGGAGCGCGTTATGCCCTATAAATTTGAAAAACTTGATGTCTGGCAGTTCGCTCTTGAATATGTGGATTTGATCTACGATCTTGCCGCGGGATTACCCAAAAGTGAAGAGTTCAATCTCAAATCACAAATTACCCGTGCGGCGACTTCAATCGCATTAAATATCGCAGAAGGTTCGACGGGTCAATCTGATGCAGAGCAATCCAGGTTTTTAGGAATGTCAATTCGTTCTCTGGTTGAAACTGTTGCCTGTCAGCACATCATTCGTCGTCGTGGCTATTTGGCTGATATCTCATTGCTTGATCAGGCATATGTAAAATCAAACGAGCTTGCCAGAAAATTGCAGGCTTTTCGAAATTCTTTGAATGTTCCTCCTCGAAGCGTGAAAGAAGAATCCGCATCCTATTTTGCAGACGATATCTAGTGTCGTCATTGGTCTGTCGTCTGTGGTCTGCTGTCACTTTCTCCCCACTTCATCCATGTAGGTCTTAATCGTGGGCATGGACGTCATCTTCTCGTAGAAGAAATTGTTGACGAGGTTGATCACCTCCGCGCGGGCGGCCTCCACTTCTTCGTGCATGGCATGTCCTTTTTCCTGCTTGTCGAGACTGCGGCGCAGGCGGAGCAGGTGTTTCACCACCATGCTTTCCTCATCGCCTTCGAGGGCCCCGATCACCGAAAGGATCAACTGATCTGCCTGTGTCTTCACGCTTTCAATCGGGATGTCCGAGCCGCCCATACAACATTCCTCCATCGTCCGAAATAACGACCAGACCTGGTACAGCATCGAAGTGGGTTCGTCAAACAACTCGCGAATAAAGACGGCTTCTCCGTAGCGTCCCGTCAGGCGGAAAACGTTGTACATCCGTTTGGCCGCCTTGCCGTAGTTGATATCCTTCGTCACGTACTTGTTGATCTCTTTTTCCAATTGCGCCACGTAACTATCGAGCGCGTCCGCCGAAACGTGTTGCGCGAGTTTAGAAAAAATGGGGACCGACTCCGCCTCGAGATACACTTCCTGAAAATACGGATCGAGATAACCATCCAGCGGCGTGATCGTCCCGTCTTTCGCCTCCCACGTGACGTCGAGCATGTTGCTCGCATTGACGAGTTGTCCGCGTGCCCCGTCCGTTGTCACCCAGTCCATTTTGCACCAGCCGGGTTCGAGCATCCCATCCTCCCAATGGACAGTCACCGTCTGCCCGTCCGGCAGGAAGGCGTTGAACTGTCCCGCGGCCACCTCCTGTGCGGACCAGGTGATCGAAGAGCCTTTGGATTTTGGTTTGCCGTCGCGGATGATATCCATCGGATATGACCCGAATTTGATTTCCATCAGCAGGTAGGTGGGACCTTTGAGCGTTTGCAGGGCTTTCTGGCGGATCAGGTCCGCCAGGATTTTGCAGGCCGCCTCGCGCGTCTCCGCGAGGATGTTGACCCGTTCAAAGTAGTCCGCGTCGCCGGGATAGGTCTGGATCTTCGATTGCGCCGCCGAGCCAGAAAGCGCCAGCGCGGTTTCCACTTTGCCAGGCACGTCCGCGAACTCCACCAGGCGGCCAAGTTTACGGAAATGCTCGAGGTCTGCGTCGCTGAAATCGAGCATGCTTACTTTGTGACCAAAGACGCCCGAGCGGCTGTCCATCACGATGCCATCGTCTGTTTGCGAGGCCGACATGGCCGTCAGCCATTGCAACGCATCGGCTTCATCCATTTCCACGCCCAATCGGTGTGCGGACTGAATGATTTTCTGAATATCCTCTTTTGGCGAAGAGTTGTTCATGGTCTGCTCCTTTTTCTATTTACCGCCAGGTACGCAGGGTTTAATCTGTTTGCTTTGCGGTTGAGACAAATTGCGATTGTTCCTCCAGCATCCTGCGAAAAAGATTAGCCTGTGCGATCGCGTCTTCGAGTGCGTTATGCTTGAGTGATTCTTTGATCTGGTAATGCCTGCTTATATCGTCAAACCCCGTTTTTTCCCATTGGATGCCGCGCATTCCCATAAAAAAGGCTTTCATATCGAGTGCCTTGTGACCAAAGGGATTGCTTCCCAAAAACTGATGAAAGTAATCCGCGACGAACATCCAATCGAAGGGCGCATTGAAAGCCACGAAAACAGGCCGACTATCCGCGGGCGTGACGTCTGCCACCCACTCCGCGAACCGCTTCATTGCCTGGACCGGAGGCTGGCCGCGCCGTTTCAAGCCCTCGAGGTCCATTTGGCTGACCTCCATTGCCTCTGACGTGACCGCGTCGTTGACGGGTTGCAATTCCACGTAAAACCTTTTCGCAGGGTCAGAGACGAGGCACGCGCCGATGGACAGCAACGAATACATCCCGGGGTTTGGCCCGGCTGTTTCCACATCCACGGAAATGTAAATTTCTTTGTTTGACGATTCCATTTTCCAACTCTACCACAAGTTAAGAAACCAGGTTTCTTCCAAATTTTCCGAATGCGTCTATAATTCACCCAGCCCAAATTACCATTTACCAATTACCAACATGTCAACCATTGATGAAGTCAAAGCCAAAATAGATATCGTGGATCTCGTCTCCGAGGCCGGTGTCAAACTGCGCCACGCAGGCAAGAACTATACAGGTTTCTGTCCCTTCCACGAGAACAAGCACACACCCGCTTTCGTTGTCTGGCCAGAGACGGGCACGTGGCGGTGTTTCGGCGCATGCAATGAGGGCGGCGACATCTTCAAATTCGTGATGAAAAGGGAAGGGCTGGATTTCAAGGAAGCCCTGCACAAACTGGCTGATCGCGCGGGCGTGCAGGTGGAGTCCTACCAGCGCGAGACGCCTGAAGCCAAAGAGGCGTACGATAATCTTCGCAAATTGTTGGAAGATGCAATTGTCTTTTACCGCAGTCATCTTTTCGCGAACAAGGATGTGCTGACGTATCTCCGCGAGAAGCGCGGGCTGACCGACGCCACCATCGAGACCTTCGGCCTGGGTTACGCGCCGCGCGGCTACGATACCGCCCTCAAACACTTCACACAGCGCGGCTACTCGGAACAAGATTTAATTGATTCAGGTTTGCTCACTGTCCGCGAATCTGACCAAACTACCAATTCCCAGTCCACTGTTTACGACCGCTTCCACCATCGCATCATGATTCCCATCCGCGATGAGCAGGGACGCATGGCCGGCTTTGGCGCGCGCATCGTGGACCCGAACGACATCCCCAAGTTTTTGAATTCTCCAGAAACGCCGATCTTCTCGAAGGGACGCCTGCTCTACGGACTCGACCGGGCGCGTAAACCCATCCGTGCCGCGGATCAGGCCGTCATCGTGGAAGGTTATCTGGATGTCATCGCTTTGCATCAGGCGGGCTACGAGAATGTTATCTCGCCGATGGGCACCGCGTTGACCGAAGATCAACTGCGCCTGCTGAAACGCTCCACGCGCAGAATTGTTCTCGCGCTCGACCCCGACACGGCGGGGCAGAAAGCCGTCCTGCGCGGGCTGGACGCGGCGCGCACTGCCATGGACCGCGAGGGCGAGTTTGGCTTCGATGCGCGCGGCCTTCTCAAAAACGAGGCGCGCCTGCAAGCCGACCTGCGCGTGGCTTCGATGCCCGATGGACTCGATCCCGACGAGATTGTGGCGCGTGATAAAACTGAGTGGGCGCGGTTGATCGAAAATGCAAAACCCGTTGTCACGCACGTGATGGACACCCTCGCGGCAGGTCAGAACCTGAATGACGCAAAAACCAAGAGTCAGATCGCGGCGCAAGTGTTACCGTTGATCGAAGACCTGCCCAACGCGTTGGAGCGTGATACTTATCGTCAGGCGTTGGCGCGCATGTTGCGGGTGGATGAAAGCGCGTTAATCGGCGGGCAGGCCCAGGGTCCGGGGGTGAGGCGGACCAGGCCCGTTAAACGGGAGCAGGCACAAGAGTCCGCGCCGGTGGCGGTGGCAATGTCACCCAACGCCAAAGTCGAGGCGTATTGTCTGGGTGTGTTGTTCCGCAGGCCGGAGTTGTTATATCGTCTCGACCGCAAGTTGCAGGAGAGCGGCCTTTCCTCTCTCTCGCCCGAAGATTTCGAGTATACTGACCATCAGATATTTTTAAAAATTATCCGCCAGTCGCTGGAGCAGGTGGAAAGCGATCAGCATCAGTTTGTGGTGATCCACCTGCCCGATTCGCTCAGGGGACTCGCGCAGGAATTGTTGAGTCAGGCGGAGAGGCTCGACCCTGTGGAAGATCGCCTGCTGGAGGAGTTACAAAGGCTGGTGCAAAAATTGCGGCGGACGCGCGCCAACCTCGATTTGACCCAGACGCGCTTTTTACAGGAGGAAGCCCAGCAGAATGGCGACCCGCGCGCCTCGCTTTATCAGCAACAGGTTTTACAACTTACAAAGTTGATTCACTCCATTGATCAGGCAAACAAACGGTTGACATCGAAACGATAACCTGACATGCCGTCCAAGAAGCGTCCAAACCCGCCTCGCCCCGAGCGGAAATTGTCCCCGCCACGACCGCGCCATCCAAAGCGCAGGGATGCGTTGTTGGATATGCCCGTTGAAAGCGAATCGGAGGATGTGCTGGATGAGGAAAAAGCAGGCGATGAATTGCGCGGCATGCACGACCTGATGCAGGCCACCGATGACGTGGGGGAGCCCGATCTTTCGAATCTGGTACAGGTGGAAGAAGACCTGTTTGAAAATCCTTTTGAATTTAAAACCCATGAGCCTGCCACTGAAATGCTGGATGACCCCGTCCGGTTGTATTTACGCGAGATCGGGCAGGTGAAATTGCTGGATGTGGACAGCGAGTTCCGCCTGTCCACCTGCATCGAGGCCGAGCGCATCCTCCTGACCTGGAGGCGGCATCCCGTTCGAAAAGGGGTGGACCTGGCCTGTTCGGTCTACCACGCTCTCGCCCGCGAATTGGAAATCTCGTGGACGCGCCTGTCTGAAGACGCGGAACATTTGGGCGCTGAACTTCCCGATCTCGCGCTGGTATTGGCGGAAGCCCAATCGCTCCACGCGAACTGGGAGACGACCGCGCCATCCTATTTGCGTTCCTATCTCGCCAGCGATCTTTGGGGACATGACCTGTTGTGGGACAATCTCGTGCAGAAGGCCTTTTCGGTCTTTCTCTGCTTCTATCTGCTCCCGTCTTCTTATGCCGATTGGTTGCTGACCCATATCCGCGCACACCATGCCCTGCCTACCCTGCGGACGATGTACGCGCACCTGCCTGAGGATTCCATTCTCGAGGCCGAGATGGACGCGGTACATGCGCGCGCCGAAGAGACGCACCAATCGCTCATCCGCGCCAACCTGCGGCTGGTGGTGAGTGTGGCCAAGCGCTACCTCGGACGCGGCATTCCATTCCTCGATCTGATCCAGGAGGGGAATCTCGGCCTTCTGCGGGCCATCAGCAAATTCGATCCGCGCCGCGGATTCAAGTTCAGCACGTATGCCACCTGGTGGATTCGCCAGTCCATCAACCGCTCCATCGCAGAGCAGGCACGCACCATCCGCATTCCGGTGCATTTGTTCGAGGCCATCACGCGGATTTTGCGCGCCCAGCACCAGTTGACCCAGGAACTGGGACGCGATCCCAGCACCGAGGAACTTGCACTGGAAGTGGGCTATCTGCCCACCTCGGATGTGCAGGCCATCCTGCGCGCACACGCCGAGAAGGGAACGATCGATCCCGCCATTCAGCGGCGCCTTGAACTGGCCACCCGCCGCGTGGGACGCGTGCTCCGCTCGGCGGAGGATCCCGTCTCGTTGGATGGCCCGGTGGGGGAGGACAATTCCAGCCAGTTGGAGGATTTCATCCCCGACGACGAATCTCCTTCGCCGTTGGATTCTGCCGTCCGGGACATGTTGCGCGAACAGATCCAGCACGCGTTGGAGGTGCTCACCGAGCGCGAGCGGCAGGTGCTTGAACTGCGCTTTGGCCTGGTGGATGGCCAAAGCCACACTTTGGATGAAGTCAGCGAGTTCTACAATGTGACTCGCGAGCGCATCCGCCAGATCGAAGCCAAGGCATTACGTAAACTCCGCCATCCAACCAACACGCGTCTGCTCAGGGATTATCTGGGCTGATTAGCGGAAACAGGGGAATAATTCCGATAAAACCTATCATATTGTCTTTTG
>JAYRVQ010000039.1:0-1883 GCA_041918465.1 Anaerolineales bacterium | reverse complement strand
TCAACCGCAGTCACGCGGCGGATTACGGCGTCATCGCGGTCGAGACCGCGTACCTTAAAGCGCACTATCCCGCCGAATACATGACCGCGCTCCTCTCCGCGTCGAAAAGCCAGACCGAGAAAGTGGCCTACTACGTGGCGGATGCGCGCGCGATGAGTGTGCCTGTCCTCGCACCTGACATCAACGCTTCGGGCTGGGACTTTGAAATTGAAGACCGCGAAACTGGCCCCGCCATCCGCTTTGGGCTGGGCGCGGTAAAAAACGTCGGCGAGGCCGCGGTGGATTTGATCGTCCAGGCACGCAAAAAAGATGGCGCGTTCAAAGACCTGAACGATCTCGCGGCGCGCGTCGATCTGCGCGCGGTCGGTAAGCGCTCGCTCGAGTTCCTCGTCAAGGTCGGCGCGATGGACTCGTTTGGGAATCGCGCCGCGTTGCTGGCTGGCATGGAACGCGTCGTGGCGGTCAGCACCGCGCACTTCCGCGCCGCCGACGCGGGACAGATGAGTCTCTTCGGCGCGGGCACAGGCGTCGTTGATGAAGTCCACCTGCCCGATGTCAAGGATGTGGATCGCCGCGAAGCCCTCAACTGGGAGCGCGAACTCGTCGGCATGTACATCTCCGACCATCCGCTCACACCCTACCAAAAAACGCTGGCACAACTTGTCAGTTATTTTTCTGCGCAACTCGGCGAAGCCGCCCACGAGGAAAAAGTGCGCGTGGCAGGCAGCGTCGAAGCCATCCGTCCGTACACCACCAAAACAGGCAAACCGATGGGTTTCGTCACCATCGAGGATATTCAAGGCAACATCGAACTCGTGCTCTTCCCGAAGACTTGGGAAAAATTCCAACCCATCCTCGCGCAGGGCAAGATCGTCCTCGTGGAAGGCAAAGTGGACGCGACCAACACCCCGCCGAAGATTCTCGTGGACAACATCCGCACCGAATTTTCGATGACCATTGCCGCGGATGACGCGCCTCCCGCGACTCTCAAACCGCGTGACGCATCCGAATCTCCCAAGCGGATCGAATCATTCCCGACGAAAAAAGTTGCTCCCGTTCAAAAAGCGACTCAGCCCTCTAAGCCCGTGGGGCGGGATGGCATCCCGCCAACGCCAGCAAAGCGGATTGCCAATCCGCTCCACAGCATTGCAGAACCAGCCGCCGATTACGCGGCAGACGATATGCCTCCCCCACCCGAAAACTTCCCCGCGGGCTGGGACAGCGAGTGGCAACCCTCGTTCGACAACGCGGCCATCGCCGCGCGTCGCGAACCGAAACCATCCAAAGCGGATGAGCCTGTCACGCCGCCACAGATTCTGGAACCGCCAGTCTCTCTCCCCGTGGAGGAGATTCCGCCCGAGGAAACAGAACCCGCCCCGCGTCCAGAAAATGAAGCGAGACTCGCAGTCGAGTCCGTCGCGCCGACAGCCGCGCAGGTCCCGCCGCCCGTTCTGCCATCCATTTACATTCCGATTGCAGAGACGGAAGACCGCGAGCATCCGCCGCAACAGATCACGATTCTCCTGCGTCCCAGCCACGATAACGTTGTGGACAAACGCCGCATCAAGACGATCTACGGCACGCTGATCTCGTTCCACGGCCGCGACCGATTCTCGTTCCAGATTTTCGAGAACGGCAAGGGACACCTGATCGACTTCCCCAACGACACCACGCGCATCTGCCCTGAATTACTGGCGCGTCTGCGGAAGGTGGTGGGCGAAGAGAGTTGGCGCATCGAGCCGATCTTGTTGCAGTAGGGGCGGACGTATCTGTCCGCCCTTTTTGTTTGCGGAGGATAATGCACCTCGAAACCATTTCCCATTCTCCATTGCCGAAGGCGTCCATCACCCACCCCACTCCCCTCCTCTTCATCCACGGCATGT
>JAYRVQ010000038.1:0-2997 GCA_041918465.1 Anaerolineales bacterium | reverse complement strand
CTTGGTTATCTCTTCGCACTGAGCGGACTCGTCAACGCCGCCTGGCTGTTCACCTGGCATTACAACTTGTTCGGCTTGAGTGTGCTCGTCATGCTCACCCTGCTGGGACTGCTCATCGCCAGTTATCTGAAGTTGAACGTGAACCGTTCCTCGGCTTCTGGTGCGGAGTGGTGGTCGGTGGACTTGCCGTTCAGCGTCTACCTCGGCTGGATCACCGTTGCGACCGTCGCCAATGTGACAGACTGGCTGTATCTCGTTGAGTGGAACGGATTCGGAATTGCGGCTCCCACGTGGGCAGTGATCATGATCGCGGTCGCGTCCGTGCTGGGACTTCTCATGGCGCTCACGCGTCGGGACGCGGGGTACCTGTCCGTGCTGGTGTGGTCGTTCGCGGGGATCGCCGTCAAGCAGGTCATTGCGCCGAATGTTGTCCTCGCCGCGTGGGTCGCCGCCGCGTTGATGTTGGCGTTAGCTGTCTATGGTCTGACGCGCCGTAAAACTGCGTAACAGTTGGTTGAAATATTCTAGAACACGGGCGTGCTTAATTGCTCGCCCGTGTTCGCTTTTACAGAGTACTGCGTAATTTGTTAAACCATAATGTTGGTTTTTGCCCGTATTTTCGCACCTGAAAGTTTAGAGATTTACGAAACGAGCAGTAAATATCACTTGCCGAAGAAATATCGCTTTATGTTTGTGTTTTCTATTGATATACTTTGGTACATGCAGATACATTACCTTGCTCTCGGTGATTCCTACACCATCGGCGAAGGCGTGGATAAGTCCGAACGCTGGCCAAATCAGCTTGCCGTTGCTTTGCGTGCGTGCGGCTATTTTTTGGATGTGTCAACCATTGCCCGCACTGGCTGGACTACTTCAGAACTTGCCGAAGCGATTCGTTCCACTAATCCGCAGGGTTCGTATGATTTAGTGTCCTTGTTGATTGGCGTGAATAACCAATACCGTGATCTAGACCTGGAAGAATATCGCGCTGAGTTTGTCAGCCTGCTAAAGCAGGCGATCCAGTTTGCGGGCGGGAATCCGAAACGCGTCATCGTGTTGTCCATCCCCGATTGGGGCGTCACCCCGTTTGCCGAAGGCAGGGACCGCGCCCGCGTCTCGGTCGAGATCGACGCGTTTAACTCCGTTAATCGAGATGAGTCCACGCGGGCGGGCGTCCACCATGTGGATGTGACTCCGGCTTCGCGTCGCGCGGCGGGAGATCTGTCCCTGCTCGCCGCGGACGGTCTGCATCCCTCCGGCGCGATGTACGCGCACTGGGCGGAACTGGTTCTTCCTGTTGCATGTGCCGCGTTGGAACGGTAACCGTTTGATATAATCTTTGCAACTCAGGAGCGTGATCCATGTATAATCTTGGCCCCGAAGAAAAAGCATCTGTTGTCATGACCTATACACAGGCTGGTTTGATACGCGGCGAATTGGTGACCATGCAAAACACGCGCGTCAACTCCTGGTTCCGCACAGACAGCGCTCCCGAACATCTCCATTTGCACAAGGCGCAATCACTTCAAGCCATTGGGGGGGCGATCAAATCATTGGCATATCCTGAACTGCTGTTACCTCTGCCGCTCATTATCGGGTTCCATGTTGCGCCACCCTCCCAGGAACCTCTCGATTACGACCCACATGAAGATAATCGCGTTCCCAAGCCGGTCACAGTGATCATGGGATTATTTGTAGTGGAATGCATGGTTCGCATTTCTGCCCAGACCGACCTGGCTACCAGCCTGCAAATCTCCCATTCGCAATGGTATTCCGCTTACGACGCAAAGATCACTTCACCGTATATGCCGCAAATGACCCCCATTCAAGTCCCCATGTTGCTTGTACGTCCCACGCATGTGGCTTTTGTACTGCCGGAATAAAAAAGACGGATGGGGGTTTCCCATCCGTCAAATGTCAATCGATTGAATTTGTGAGAGAAGGAGCGGAGCAGCGGCCTTTTATCGTTTGGGGAACGTCTGGAACAAAGCGGGGCTTTGACCAGGTTAGGGCGTACCAGTCCTTCCCGCATCGAACTTTTCGGGTGTCTCTATTGGGGACCTCCTTTCTATTGTCATCATCATACACCCAGTCCCGTCATCGTACATTAAATATGCTTGATAGTTTTGTTAGAATTTTCCAAGGAATTGAAACCGTTTCATTTTTTGATTGTACGATATAATACAAGTTGTCAGACAACTTTCCAGGAGAAGCCAATGACTACAATTGATCTCACCATTGAAAAAGACCGCCGCGCCCGCGCCATTCAGCGTGCCCGCGAGCGCAATATCATCATCCCCACCTACGCGCAGATGAAAGACCCCTCGAAAATCCCTGCCAAAGTTAAAGATGAATTGAAGGGTATCGGACTCTGGGATATTCACCCTCGGAATCTTTTCCGCATCAACTGGCATAACCAACCCCTTGCTTCAGGCGGGACTTTTGGCGGGGTCAACTATCTCGAGCTTCCCTCCTCGCTGACGGGAGTCCGCGCCCGCATTGTGGTGCTGGTGGGCAAGTGGTTCCCGACTGGCGCGCACAAAGTCGGGGCCGCGTTTGGCTGTCTGGTGCCGCGGCTGGTCACAGGTCAATTTGACCCGACAACGCAGAAAGCGGTCTGGCCGTCCACGGGAAATTACTGCCGCGGCGGCGCGTACGATTCCGCCCTGCTGGCCTGCGAGTCGATTGCCATTCTGCCCGAAGAAATGTCCAAGGAACGCTTCGAGTGGCTGTCCAAAGTCGCGGGCGAGACGATCAAAACCCCTGGTTCAGAATCTAACGTCAAGGAAATTTTTGACAAGTGTTGGGAACTCCGCAAATCTGGACAGGACTTGATGATCTTCAATCAATTTGAAGAATTTGGAAATTACTTGTGGCATTACGAAGTGACAGGTCGTGCCATGGAAGAGGTCTTGAAACAGGTAATGGGACCGAATGACCGCTACCGCGGCATGGCCTCCGCCACAGGCTCCGCGGGGACAATTGCCAGCGGCGACT
>JAYRVQ010000037.1:0-4703 GCA_041918465.1 Anaerolineales bacterium | reverse complement strand
TCACTAACCCTGCTTTGCCCCTCTGTAATGAAAAGACTGCCACGTTCAGCGTGGCGGTCTCTTTTTATTTTCCCGTCCAAATTGGAGAACATCGGTTGAAAAACAAAAGTAGACATCTTGCATAACTCAGCAAGTATGCCGATGTCAGCGGTTTTTTTTTGCCACGGATTACACGGATTTTCACAGATTTATTTTTAAAAATCCGCGCTAATCCGTGACATCGTGCCCGCAGGGTAAATCTGTGGCTAAAAGTACTTTTGCAAGAGGTTTAGTATATCCAGAGTGAGCAGAATTTTCGCGCAGTATTCGAGGATACCACCCAGGCTTCCCTTTTTTGATTCGATTCATGATAACATTCTGCCGCATGATATTCCAGCTTTACCTTACCCCCGCCTCCATTGCTTATCTGACCCAGTTCATCCTGGGGCTGGCGATTACGCTGTTCCTCTTCCGCCGCCTGCGCAGCCAACGCACCCCCTCATTGGTTTTGCTGACCGCATTCTTCGCGCCGATGACGGTGTTTTCCGGCTTGTTGGTCTGTAATGCCGCTTTGTTGCCGTACCCCCGGCTGTTGACCGTCTTTGCTGAAAACGCCATCCTGGGGTTGGCGCTGGTGGCGCTCAACGCATTTGCCTACCACTTCCCGCAACGCTACCCGCAACACAAATGGGAAATGCGGATCGCACTGGCGCTCAGCCTGGCCTACTTTTTCTGGGAAGTGGGTTTCATGATCTTCCGTTACATTGCCCTTTTGGGTCAGGGAAATGTTTTCATTCGTCCTGCTCTCGTTGCATACAGTATCCCGATCATCTTTCTCTTTGCGCTGGTTGCCAGCTTGCGCCAGACTCTGGCGGCAGACCCGCGCCCGGTCGCCTGGTGGCGCAAACTGTGGAAGCCGGAGGGCAAGGGCGCGCAGGGGGCGCGTAACTTCGCACTGGTGTTTGCCATTCCGGTCGTATTGGGGATCATCAATGCCCTCGTCTTTTTCGGGCTTTCGCTCACGGTCATTCATGCCGCCGTGTCCATTGGCATTCTGATCATGTTCTGGTCGTTTGCCACCAACTACGTTAACTTCATCCCCGGCAGCGTGGATGTTGCCTCGCGGCTATCCATCCTCATACTGACCCTCTTCCTGGCCCTGCTTGGGACGATAGGCTGGCTGATCGCTCCTTCCTATATTGCGACCTTCCAACCCAACTTGCGCGACCACCAGACCCTGCGCTTCACGCCCAACGCCGCAGCGGGATACAACGTGAGCGAAGTGGATTTTCACTTCGAGAGCGCGCTGGGCGAGAAATACAACCAGCAGGTAGAGTTCACTTTCCCCTTCTATGGGGAAACCTATACCGAAATCCATATTGCCGGGCCGGGCTCGATCGGACTCGGCCAGCCTCCCCAATTGAACAATCTGCAGGCTCCCACTGCCCGCACCCCAACCATCTTCCCGCTGCTGCTTGATCTGGTCTCCAACCCTGCCGAGCAAGACAGCGGGCTGTATGTTCGCCGGGAACCCGAGCGCTTGATCGTCACCTGGAACCGCCTGCTGGATCCCTCCCAGCCGGAAACACACTACACCTTTCAAACCATCTTGTATGCGGACGGGACTTTCGAGTTTACCTATAACGAACTGCCGCAACGCATTCTCTTCCACCCGAATGCCGTCCCATCAGATAACCCCTGGATGCGCGGCGCGGTAGCCGGGCGTGGCGAGCCGCTGCATGAACTGTCCGATTCAGGAGCCGTTGACTTGATCGCGCTTTCCCAATACGGCGACAGTCCGTTGCTCGAGAACTTCCATTCGGCTTTTCGACGCTACCTGCATACCTTTATGCTACCGGTCGCCTGGGTGGTGATTGGCGGAAGCCTTTTGATCTTGTTGGCCATTCCTCTTTTAATGCGTGCCTCGGTTGCCCATCCACTCGAAGCGCTGACCGCCGGGGTGCGGCGCATGGCAAAGGGTGAGATGAACATTACCATCCCCATTCAAAGTGAAGATGAAATCGGTTTTCTGACCGGGGCATTCAACACGATGAGCGGGGCGCTGGACGACCATGTGCGCAACCTGGAAACGCATGTCGCCGACCGCACCAGGGAACTGGATGATGCCAACGCCAGCCTGCGCGCCGAAATAGTCCAGCGCGAGTCTGCCCAGAACCAACTCCTCCAGCAGCAGAACGCCGTCGCCGCGTTCGAGGAACGGGAACGGCTGGGGCGCGAACTGCACGATGGCATCGGCCAAACCCTGGGCTATATCAACATGCAGGCAGAGGCGGCGCGGGCATTGATCCAGCAGGGAAACAAGGACAGCACGTACAAAATCCTGTCGAGGCTGGTGGAGGTCGCGCAGGAGGCGCACGGCGACCTGCGCGGGTATATCAAAAATCTGAAGAGCGATGCGCCCGCCGCGCACGAGAGCTTTTTCTCCGCCTTGGAACGGTATTGCCAGCATTTGCGTCAGGCATATTTGTTCAATGTGACGCTCGTCTTCCCCAGAACCCTGCCCGACCCGCTGGCCAGCGACAAAGCGGAAACGCATTTGACCTACATCATTCGCGAGGCGTTGAGCAACGCGCGCCGCTATTCGGGACAGGAACAGGCCTCCGTTGTCATTGAAGTGGACGAGCAAACCGTGCAGGCTGTGATCGAAGACAAAGGCGTGGGCATGCCGGCTCCATACGCGGGACCCGAACGCCGCACACGCGAACGCTTTGGATTGAGCATCATGCGTGAGCGCGTGAGCGAAATGGGCGGCGCGTTGACCATCGAATCGGAGGCAGGGGAAGGCACGCGCGTGACCGTCCGCCTGCCGAGAGCGCTTTCTAATGGAGTGTTGTCCCACCTGCGCGTTGTGATCGTGGATGACCACCCACTGTTTACAGACGGGTTGCGAAATATGCTGGCAGCGCGCGGTATGCAGGTGATCGGCCTGGCGAAGGACGGCCTCGAGGCGCAGGATGTGGCGCGCGCCTTGAAGCCCAACCTGATCCTGATGGATATCAACATGCCGCGTATGAACGGCCTGGAGGCGACGCGCCGCATCAAGGAAGGCATGCCCGATGCGAAGATCGTCATGTTGACCACCTCCGCCAGCGAGGCGGATCTCTTCGAAGCCCTGCGCGCCGGCGCGGCGGGATACCTGCTCAAGGGCATGAGCGCGGAGCAATTCTTTGCCGCGTTGGGAGGCATCGAGCGCGGCGAGGCGGAGTTTTCGGCGGAGATGGCGCAGAGGATCCTGGAGGAGTTCCCATCCACCGATGGAGAGCGCGGACAAAAAGCGGCCTCCGAGCCTTCCGCCGAGGCTGGCGCTTTGACCGATCGACAAACCGAGATTCTGCGCCTGGTGGCGAACGGCTTTATGTATAAGGAGATCGCCGAGCGCGTCTTCCTGACCGAGCGCACGGTGAAGTATCACATGGGCGAAATTTTGGCGCGCCTGCATTTGAAGGGCCGGCGCGAAGCGGAGGAATACGCCAAACGCAGGGGGATTCATTAGATCTCTTGCATAAGTCAAAAAGAAACTAATCTTTGCCACGGATTACACGGATTTTCGCGGAGGAATTCAAAAAAATCCGTGTCAATCCGTGACATCGTGCCCGCAGGGTAAATCTGTGGCTAAAAAAGAGTTTTGCAAGAGGTCTATTAGGTTGATATCCTAAAAACTGTTTCTCTACCGAACTGAAGCCAGATCCTGGGCGCCTGCCCGTTGGGGCGGACCTGTGTGTCCGCCCTATTCAATGAAATAGACTGTTACGCCCAGCGTGGCAGTCTCTTTGTTTTCTGCGAAGTAATTCAGAAGAGAAAATCCGTCTAGACATTAGTGTACAGGGGGGTAAATAAAAGACTGTACCCAGACTGTACTTTTTAACACAAACATTCGTGTATGATGCGCACATGACTTCTGCACATCGTACGGCTGTGATCTATGGCGACACGCTCTTCCTGCAGGGGATCGCGGAGATTCTGCACTCCCTGCCGGGGATGGAGGTGATCGAGAAAAAGCCCGCAGACGGGGATGCCCCTTTTGCAGAAACCCAGCCAGACGTTGTATTGATCGACGCGGCGCAAATATCCTTGCCTGAAATGGAGGAACTTATCGAATCTTTTCCCACCCAACCCTGTCCCCCCTTCGTCCGCTTGAACGTTAATGAACAACTATTAAGTGTTCATTCGACGCAAAACCTGCCGGCCGTCACCCTGGCGGATCTGACGCAGGCGCTCGAAAAAATCTGTAATTCTTAACAAGGAGAATGCAATGAACAAGTTTCGTTTGATGTCAGTATTTGTAATTCTGGCAATGCTATTTAGTTTTTTCAATGTCAGCACGGTGGCTGCGCTTTCCGCTGATGACTTTGTCATTACTATCAAAACTGACAACCCCGGCGCTTCCACCTCCACGCAGTTCACCATCCCCACCACAGGAACGGGCTACAACTACAACGTGGACTGCAACAACGACGGCGTGAACGAAGCCACCGCGCAGGCAAGCGACTACACCTGTGATTATGGCGCGGCTGGCACGTACACCATCCGCATCAAAGATAACAGCGGAGTGAAGACGGGCTTCCCCAGGATTTACTTCCACTACGGCGGTGACGGCCTCAAACTGCTGGATATCGCACAATGGGGCAGCGGCAAATGGACATCCATGGACAGCGCGTTCAGTGGCTGTTCAAATATGAACATGACCGCCACCGACGCGCCCG
>JAYRVQ010000036.1:0-11339 GCA_041918465.1 Anaerolineales bacterium | reverse complement strand
CCGAGTCGCCTGTCATGTATTTGCCTGGGTATTTTGACCAGTATTGATTCGCGTAACGTTCGTTGTCGCCATAGATGGTCCGCAACATGGCAGGCCACGGACGGAGCAGAACGAGGTAACCCTCCTCGCCATCCTTGACGGGGGTCCCCGCTTCGTCCACAATTTCGGCCTGTTGTCCAAAAAACGGACGCGTCCCCGAACCCGGTTTGAGCGGCACCACAGGTGTGGGCGTGATCATGAACATGCCCGTCTCGGTCTGCCACCACGTGTCAATGATCGGACACTTTTCCTTGCCGATGACGCGGTTATACCACTTCCATGCTTCGGGGTTGATCGGTTCGCCGACCGTCCCGAGTAATCGTAACGAGGAGAGATCGTGTTTGTTCGGCCATGCCTCGCCAAAACGCATCAACCCGCGGATGGCTGTTGGCGCGGTGTAGAAAATACTGATGCCATAACGCTCGATGAGTTGCCACCAGCGATTCGGATACGGGTAGGAGGGACCGCCCTCGAAGAGGAACGAGGTCGCACCGTTCAGCATTGGCCCGTAGACGAGGTACGAATGCCCCGTGACCCAGCCTGGGTCGGCGGTGCACCACCAGCGGTCTTCATCCTTCACATCGAAGACATATTTCAGCGTGGAATACGTCCCCACCATGTAGCCTCCGTGCGTGTGCAGGATGGCTTTGGGCCTGCCTGTCGAACCAGACGTGTACAGGATGAAGAGCGGGTCTTCCGCGTCCATGACCTCGGTGGAGCATTTCCCGTTTGCGATGGGCAGGACGCACAACTCGTGATACCAGTGGTCGCGGCTCGTTTCCATCGGGACCTCGTGGCCGACTCGCTTGACGACGATCACATTCTCCACTGACGGGCATTGCTTGAGCGCCTCGTCGAGGATGCGTTTCAGTTCCACGATCTTCCCGTTCTGGTAGCCGCCGTCCGCGGTGATGACGAGTTTCGAGGCTGAGTCGTCAATTCGTCCGCGCAGGGCATCGGTGGAGAATCCGCCAAAAACGACCGAGTGAATCGCCCCGATCTTTGCGCAGGCCAGCATCGCGAAGACGATCTCAGGGATGCGCGGCATGTAGATCGTGACGCGGTCGCCCTTCTGCACGCCCATGGCCTTGATGATGTTCGCCATGCGGCAAACTTCGCGGTTGAGCGAGTAGTAGGAGAAAGTGCGTTCCTGGTCGCCCGTTTCGCTTTCCCAGATGAGGGCGAGTTTGTTGCGGCGATAGGATTTCAGGTGACGATCCACCGCGTTGTGTACGATGTTGACCTTCCCCCCCGCGAACCATTTGAAGAAAGGCTGGTTCGAGTCGTCCAGGACTTTGTCCCACTTGCTGTACCACTCAAGTTCCTCGGCCTCTTTGGCCCAAAATCCCTCGAGGTCTTTTTCGGCGGACGCGGCCAGCGCGTCCCAATCTTTCAGGCGCGCCTGTTCGATCACATCCTGGGAAGGATAGTACACCTCCCCGCTCATCTTTTTTGCAGACTTGGTGGGCATGTCTCACTCCTTTGGCAAGGAAAAATTTCCCCAACTATACAGAAAAAGGATGTGGAGCGCAAGTGCCAAAATAAAACTGCCGCCTTTTGGGGCGGCAGTTTACTATCAGTGAAGATTACTGCGAAAGTGCGGTAGCCAGATCGGGGTCCAGAGGGACGCGTTCCTTCCAAATGTCGAAGATCTCGATCAGGCCATCTTCCTCGGCTTTAGCGCGCAATTCTTCCACCCAGGCGTTGAAGGCGGTCTGCTTGGCTTGCTCGAACTGGTCGGCAGTCAGCGGACGGTCTTCGTGTCCGATCACCTGGATGATGTGCCAGCCGAAGTCGGTCTGGACGGGTTTGCCGATCTCGCCGGTCTTTTGGCTGAAGGCGGCTTCCTCGAAGGGCGCTACCATCGCGCCTTTGGCGAACCAGCCCAGGTCACCGCCTGTTTCGCTGTTGCCGGTGTCTTTGGATAGTTCCTTTGCCAGGGCGGCGAAATCCTCGCCTTTCAGCAGGCGTTCGCGTACTGTGTTGGCGGTCGCTTCATCTTCCACCAGGATATGACGCGCCCACACCTGCTCTTCGAAGGGCTTCATATCTCCGGTGATGTGCTCGAACATCCTGGTGTTCAGGAGGTCAGCTATGACCAATTCACGATAATCTTTTTCGGAGATTCCCAGTTTGGCGAACGCATCCATGCTCTGGGTATAGCTTTCATCAAAGCCTTCTTTTGTAAGAGGCGTGGGCGTGGGTTCGGGAGTGTCGGTGGGACCGGGAGTTGCCGTCTGGGTGGGGAGGGCGGTCGCAGTGGGCGGCAACGTCGCGGTCGGAGACGGGGTGGCCGTCTGCTCGATGGTCGCGGTGGCTGTGGTGGTCAGGTCGGGGGTCAGGGTGAGAGTCGGAGTCGTCGTCTCGGTTGGTGTTCCAGTCAAAGACTCGGTCGGGATTTCGCTGGCCGTTGGGGTAATGGTCACGATGGCGGCTTGTTCGGCGGAAATTTCCGGCATGGTGACTTCGGTGGGCGTGACGGTGGCTGTCGGTTCCCCATCCGGGTAATAGCCAAAGGCCGTCTCGATACGCTTCTGGATCTCTTCTTCGCTGACGGTGATGCCGAGCTTCTCCGCCTCTTTCCGAACGAGAATCTCGTTGACCATCGCGTCGATCACGCTTTGACCGAGGGACTCTGCTCCGGTTTCGGAGAGTTGAAGTTCAATTTGTTGCAATTGACTCGAGAAATCCATGCCAAACATCTGGCCGAATTGATAGTACTGGATGTATTGGCCGATGATCTGTTGACGTTGCAGGCGGACGCGCTCCTGGAACTGTCCGGTAGTGATCTTATCTTTGTCGACGCGCGCCACAGTCTGGAGCGGTTGAAAAACGCTCTCGTTAAGAAGGCTGTAGGCGATCAAGCCGAGAACGATTGCGATCACAACAGCGGCCACGATAACGATCATTCTCGTCTGGCGGCGCTCCCGCTCGAGGCGGGCAATGTGTTTTTTGGTCAGGGATCTTGCTTTATCGGATCTGGGTGCCATTTTTTTCTCCGTGCGAAAAAACAGGGCATGGGATTTCGCCATGCCCCGATTCATCGCGGGACTTCTCAGCGGTTATCGTCCCAGAGGCGGCCCGTGAAGGGCAGAAGGGCGATATGGCGGGCCTGCTTGATGGCGCCGGCCAGCACGCGCTGGTGCCGGGCGCAGGTGCCGGTCTGTCGGCGCGGGCGGATCTTGCCCTCATCGGTGATAAAGCGCTTGAGCATGTCAACCTTTTTGTAGTCAATGGTCAACTGCTTATCGGCGCAGAATTGGCAGAACTTGGGTCGGGCATAATAACGGCGTTCGCCGCCTTCGCCTTCACCGCGTCCACCGCGGACATTATCTTCAGACATATTACTACTCCAATTTTGCTAGAACGGAAACTCGTTATCCGTCGCGGGGGGTTCGGTCTCTTCACTGGGCAGAGCGGATTCGTGATTCGTGTGGCTGGCTTCGCGCCGGTCGCCCAGCATCATCATTTCACTGGCGACGATCTCCACACTGGAATGTTTCACGCCTTCCTTGTCGTCCCAGCGGCGGGTTTGCAGGCGGCCTTCAATGTAGACCTGTTGTCCCTTGTTGAGATACTGCTTGCAGATCTCCGCCAGGTTGCCCCATGCCACGATGTTAAACCATTCGGTCTCGGTGTGACGCTCGCCGTCACCGGAATTCCAGGAGCGGCTGACAGCCACTGTGAAGGTGGTGACAGGCCGCCCGGAGGGGGTGTAGCGCATTTCGGGGTCACGCCCCAGGTGGCCGATGATCATGACTTTATTTAAGCCTCGGCTCATGTCAATCTCCTTGATAAAACCGAATCCGAAAAACTATTCGACCACACTGAGCATGTGGCGCATGACCGGCTCGAGGAAACGCAGATTGCGTTCCAGTTCGGCGGTGGCCTTGTTCGGCATGGTGATGTTCAACAGAACATACTGGCCGTCGCGTTGCTTGCGGATCTGGGTCGCCAGTCGGCGCTTGCCCCAAACATCCACTTTGTCAACGTTGCCGCCAGATTCACCGATCCAACCTTTAACCTTGTCAACGACACCGTTGAACGCAGTCTCATCCAACTCAGGCTGGATAATGCAAACCAGTTCGTATTTACGCATTGGGAAAACCTCCTTTCCATGGGTTTGCTCCCATTCACACCGTGGGCGGGCTGGGAGCGGAAGGAGACACAGATTGTGTCTTGATCGGCCGGTAGTTTATCACAAGTAGCGCAAATTGGCAATTTGCGCTACCTCACATAAATTGGATTACTGAAAATCCACCCGCGGCGCGCACCGAGGTACTGGCGATAGACTTCGACACGGTAGACTCCCGCTTCGGTGACCGTGTACGCGCACGCCTCTGCCCGCTTCCATGCCTGGACCTTTTGCCCGTTTCGTAACAGGACAATTTCCGCGGCGGCTGGAAGTTTCACCTGTAACGTGACGCCCCCAATCAGCGGAATCTCCTCGCCCATAACGACCTCGTTCTCGCGTCCCTGCGCGCCGAAGCGGAAACCGCGCGTCGGCGCGATCAGGTCGAATCCCACCCAGCCGCGGCCGATGCGGAGGGATTCGAGCACCAGCCCAACGTCCGCGCGTGAATCGCTTCCGAGGGGACGGTCGATCAGCAAATGGGTGTTCAGCGCGCGGAAGTGGAAGTCGTACGGGAAGATCGTCTTTTTGATCGGGCCCAGTCGATAATGCAGGGCGTGCGCGTCTGAGCCGCCGATGGCCGCCACGCGTCGTCCGCTTTCGAGCAGTTCATCCCATTTTTGCAGGGTGGGCCGGTCTGGGCCGTGCGAGAAAATATAAGGAAAGAAAACGTGTAAGATGGAATTCGGCCAGTTGGTCAGTTTGAATTTTAGCTGGCTGAGATGATTCCAGAGTTCGATGCCGGTGAAGCCCTGCACTTCCCAATTGTCCCAGGTGATGGCGGTCTCATGGAAGAGGGGGGCGGCTGGCTCGTGCGGATGGGCGAGGAAGCAGATTCCATTTGCATCTCGAACCGCATTGATGAGCGCCTGTGGGTTTTCGGCCAGCGTGGCGAGGTCGCGATCCGCGCCGAAGATGAGCAAGTGGTTTTTCTGCGGGTCGCGCGCCTGGTCGTGGACTTCCTGCCCGACGAGCATGAGCACGCGTTTCTGGCCATCATGGTGGTAGCCCTCGAATTCCTTGGCCAGCACGTTGTGGTCGGTGACGATGACCGCGTCCAGACCGGCGCGCATGGCGGCCGCGGCAATATCCTTGTGCAGGCCGGTGCCGTCTGAATAACGCGTGTGCATGTGCAGGTTAATGGCGATTTCGTGCATGGGATTTGCTCTCGTGGATTTTCCTGGAACAGAATAAGGAATATTTTGCCACGGATTCCACGAATTGGCGCGGATTTCTTATTCTCGATTGGATGTACTCATCCAATTTTCAGAATGTCGTTTGACGATTTGTTGTTTTCACAAGTATAATTTCCCCGCTATTTTGGCAGGAGGCCACAAATGACTCAGTTTTTGCAGATTGGTCTGATTATTACGTCGGTTGCGCTCATCCTTAGCGTCATCATGCAGAGCAAGGGCGCCGGGTTGGGTGGGTTGCCCGGAGCCGACACCGGCAGTGTGTTTACGGTGCGACGCGGCATCGAGCGCACCCTGTTTTGGGTGACGATCGCGCTAAGCATCCTGTTTTTCGTGCTGGCGATCCTTCTCATCATCTTTTCGTAACCCACTTCCCTGATTGAAAGGTCGCTGGCTGGTTATGGATTCGCCGTCAGCCGGCCTTTCTTTTTTACCCTGATGAAACGTTTACGCTGGCAGATTCTGGTGGTGGTGGTCACCCTCGTCCTGGTTGGGATTCTTCTTCTCAGCCAGGGACCTGTGATTACCCCCATCCTGCCGCAGGCTGCGAGTGGTGGAGTCTACACCGAGGGACTGGTCGGCGCGATGGGACGCTTGAATCCCCTGCTCGACTGGAACAACTCCGCGGACCGCGATGTCGACCGCCTGATTTACAGCGGGGTGATGCGCTTTGATTCACGCGGCCTGCCCGAACCGGATCTGGCCGAATCCTGGGGGACGACTGCTGACGGCACCATTTATAACTTCAGCCTGCGCCCCGGCGCGGTCTGGCATGATGGAAAACCCGTCACCAGCGATGATGTCATCTTCACGATTGAACTGATGAAAAGCCCCGCTTCATTCCAGCCACAAGATGTAAAAGACTTGTGGTCGAAAGTGGAGATCATCCGCCTGAATGACAGGGCCCTGCAATTTAAGATCCCCGAACCATACGCGCCATTTTTGGATTACATGACCTTCGGTGTTTTGCCGAAGCACCTGCTCGAATCCGTCCCGCTCGATCAAATCCTCAACGCAGACTTTAATCTGAAACCCATCGGGAGCGGTCCATTCAAATTCGATCACCTGCTGATCGACAACGGGCAGATCACGGGCGTGGTGCTCATCCATAACGAACAATACCATCTCCAAAAACCCTTCATCGAACAGGTTGTCTTCAAATATTATTCCACCTCCGAAGCCGCATTGGACGCGTTCCAGGCGGGCGAGGTGGCAGGCGTCAGCCGGGTCACAAACGACATGCTAATGCAGGCGCTGGCCGAGCCGAACCTGTCTGTTTACACCAGCCGCCTCCCGCAGATGGGATTTGTGCTCTTCAATCTTAACAATCCCGAAGTTGCGTTTTTACAGGAAACCAAACTTCGCCGCGCCCTCATGCTGGGACTCAATCGTCAGCGTTTGATCGACGGCTTTTTGGCAGGGCAGGCCATCCCACTGGATGGCCCCATCCTACCTGGCTCGTGGGCGCATTACGATGGCGTGGAAAAAATTCCCTATGACGCGGACATGGCGATCGCCCTGCTGAAGGAACTGGGCTACACGCTTCCCGCGGACGGGGGAGCGGTTCGCGTTAAGGACGGCAAACCGCTGGCGTTCAGTCTCGTCCACCCCGATGACGCGGTCCACACCCAGATGGCGCAGTCCATTCAGACGAACTGGGCCGCGATTGGCGTGCAGGTGAATCTGATCCCCGTCCCCTACGCGAGTTTGCAGAATGACTACCTCGCCAAACGCGCCTACCAGGCCGCGCTGGTGGAACTGGCCCTGCCGCGTACCCCCGACCCTGACCCGTATCCGTTCTGGCATCAGGCTGAGGCCACGGGCGGACAGAATTACTCGCAATGGGACAATCGTTCTGCCAGCGAGTATCTCGAACAGGCGCGCGTCACCACCGACTTTGGCCTGCGCGCCCGGCTGTATCGCAATTTCCAGGTGATCTTTGCACGCGAACTTCCGTCCCTGCCGCTGTACGCGCCCGTGTACTCGTACGGAGTCAACGACACGGTGCAGGGCGTGCAGATGCCGCCGCTGTACGATCCCAGTGACAGGTTCCTGCTTATCTCGCAATGGTATCTGGTGACGCGTCGCTCTCTCGAGCAGACCGCCACCCCTGAACCGTAGGAATTTTCCAGTGAACTCTCCCGAAAAGGACAGGGCATTTTTTGAAGCAGGACTCCAGGAATTGGAGACGTATCTTCTGTCCAAAGAGTTGTACTGGCTGAGTTCTGTCCACACAACGGATTTCACACAGGTGACGCCGGGAGTGATGCTCCTCGTCCGTGAACGGTTGAAGGGGTGGCGCACGCCCGGGCTGACGGAACTGTCCATGCAGATGGACGCGGTTCGCTTGAAGTGGCGATCGGCCTGGGACGCGAAGGCCAGCCGCGAGGTCCGCGCGAGAAACGAGTTGTGGAAGGATTATCTCGCGGAGGCGCGTCACGCGTCCGCCGAGTCTGCCCGTCAATATTCGTATCAGGTTCGATTGCGCGCCATCCTGTTGCTTTTGCTGGATGAGTTGCGCGAACCATCGCCTGAATTGCTGACATCCCTCGACGCGCAATTGCGTCGCATCTTCCATGCTGGCGCGTTCGTTTGGGACGCGAAATTGGAATGGGTTTTTCCCCAGGAATCATTTTGGTTTTTGTATGGCACGCTCAACACAGGAGAAATGAAATGACTGACGCCCGCGAAATCGCGCTTGCCTATGCCCACCAGAACAGCGACCGCTTTCTGGCTGATTTGAAGGATGTGCTGACCATCCCGTCCATTTCCACTTCGGCGGAGTATAAGCCCGAAGTTTTGCGCGCCGCCCTGTGGGTGGCCGACCATTTGCGCGGCCTTGGGATCGAGAACGTGGAAGTGATGCCCACAGGCGGACATCCCGTGGTGTACGGGGAATGGCTCAAACGTGCCGGCGCACCGACGGTGTTGATCTATGGACATTATGATGTGCAACCGCCCGACCCGCTGGAATTATGGGAGACGCCGCCCTTCGAGCCAGTCGTGCGCGGCGATCATCTTTTTGGGCGCGGCTCTTCCGATATGAAAGGACAGGTGGTCGCCAGCCTTGCGGCGATTGAATCCGCGTTGAAATCGGGGCAGATGCCCGTCAACGTGAAGTTCATGATCGAGGGTGAGGAGGAGATCGGCTCGGAAAACCTCGGCAATTTCATTAAAGCCAACGCGGCGAAATTGAAGGCCGACGTCTGCATCAACCCTGACGCGGGCATGATCGGCGCGGAATATCCGACCATCACCTACGGCCTGCGCGGACTCGCATACATGGAGTTGCGCCTCTACGGGCCGAATAAGGATCTGCATTCCGGTTTGTTCGGTGGCACGGTCCACAACCCCGCGCAGGCATTGACTGAACTGGTGGCAGGCATGCACGATAAGAACGGCAAGATCACCCTGCCCGGTTTTTACAAGAAAGTCCGCAAGTTGACTCAGCGCGAACGCGCCGCGTTCAAGCGATTGCCGACCAACAAGAAATTCTATCTCGACCAGACAGGCGTCCCTGCATTGTGGGGCGAACCAGATTATATTCCCTCTGAACGTGTTGGCGCGCGCCCCACGCTGGAGGTCAACGGCCTGCTCTCGGGTTGGACGGGAACGGGGAGCAAGACAGTCCTGCCCGCCTATGCCATGGCGAAAATCTCCTGCCGTCTCGTCCCCGACCAGACGCCAGAGGAGACCTTCAAGCAGATGCAGACTTACCTCAAAGCCAAAGCGCCGAAGGGCATCCGTTGGGAATTGCTCAACCTGCACAATTCAGGCACAGCCATCACCGATTTGAACAGCACGGGTGTCAAAGCCATGGCCGATGGATTGAAAGCAGTCTGGGGCAAGACGCCTCTCTTCCGACGCGAGGGCGGCTCGATCGGTGCGGTCGCCCAATTGCAGGAATACGCGGGCGTTGAGTCTGTGCTCACCGGCTTTGGCCTGCCCGAGGACAACATCCACTCGCCGAATGAACATCTGCACTTGCCCACCTGGTACAAGGGTATCGACTCGCTCATCCACTTTTTGTTCAATATGAAATAGACAGGTTACAGGCTCACAGGATTACAGGTAAATTTTATGGAAGATCGCATCATCACTTACGGCGGACAAGCCGTCATCGAAGGCGTGCTCATGCGCGGGCAGAAAGCATTTGCCATTGGTATGCGCGCCCCCGAAGGCAACGTAGTCATTCACACTGAGCCCCTCGCCAAAGTCTATCGTTCAGGCATCACCAAAATCGCCTTCCTGCGCGGCGTGATCCTCTTGTGGGACGCCCTCGGACTTGGGATGCGCGCCCTAACCATCTCCGCCAACGCCCAAACCGGCGAGGACGAGAAACTGGAAGGTGCGCCTCTCTACCTGACCCTGGGTCTGTCTCTCGCCTTTGGCATTGGTCTCTTCTTTTTGTTTCCCGCCGCCATCGGCGGATGGATGGAGAATCTCCTCGCCTCCACCTCTGGACTTTGGATCGGTAACCTCATCGAGGGGATTCTGCGCCTGCTCCTGCTGATCGGCTACATCTGGGCTATCGGATTTATGCCCGACATCAAACGTCTCTTCGGCTATCACGGCGCGGAGCACAAGACCATCAACGCCTACGAAGCGGGCGCGGAACTGACTCCCGAGTCGGTCGCGAAATTTCCGCTCCAGCATGCGCGTTGCGGAACGGCGTTTATGCTGACGCTTGTCCTGTTATCCATTCTCGTGTTCACCGCGCTCGGTCCGATGCCGATGCTCTGGCGACTCGCCAGCCGCGTCCTACTCATCCCAGTGCTGGCTGGTGTCGCGGTCGAATACATCCGTTGGACGGCGAATCACCTCGACAGCCGATTTGTTCAATGGATGATCAAGCCCAACCTTGCACTTCAGTCCCTGACGACGCGCGAACCTGACATGAAAATGCTGGAAGTGGCGATTGCGTCTTTTCAGGCCATGCGACAGATGGAGAGCCAGTAACTGATTTTCTTTCATCTGTAAACCCCCGTTTTCAATGTGAGAACGGGGGTTTTTTTGTTATCTGTCTCTTTCATCCCTTTTATCTGTGGTTAATTATCGATTGCTAGAATGATTGCATGAAATCCAAATCCCGCAAGATTGGTTTGTGGATTGGCCTGTTGATTGTTCTATGTGTCGGCGGGTCACTGCTCTATCTGCATGGACGCCCCGCGCCCGTACCCGTCAAGCAGACTTTTCGTCAGGGTGTGGACTACCAGCGCCTTGTACGCATCTCCCCGCGGCCGATGGTGATTCACGTTCTGAAGATCAACATGAAAACCAATGGACTGCGCGTTGTCGTCACACCACCCGATGACCCGAACAGCGATCAGCCGTTGCAAGCGCGGACAACATCCCAGTTTCTTGAAGAATTTGACCTCGATATTGCTGTCAACGGGGACGGTTTCTCGCCCTGGTGGTCGCGCGGCCCCGCGGACTATTATCCGCATGTCGGTGATCCTGTCGCGCCGCGCGGCGACACAGCCTCGCGCGGACAAGTCTATTGGAATGCTCAGGAACCATTTCCAACACTATACATTTCCTCGCGCAACACTCTCTCCTTCGACGCGCCCGCGAAGCCCTACAACGCCATTTCAGGTGAGACGCGTCTTGTCATGGGTGGTTCTGCGGTGGATGGTCTGACTGATCCCGAACTCCACCCGCGCACAGCGGTCGGTTATTCGAAAAATGGGAAATTCCTCTACATCGTTGTTGTGGATGGACGCCAGCCATTTTACAGTCAGGGCATTACCCTCGCCGAACTTGCTGACTTGATGATTCAAATCGGCGCGCATGATGCCATGAACCTCGACGGCGGCGGATCATCCACCCTCGTAGTCCGCGGCGTGGACGGTCAGCCGCGCATCTTGAATTCCCCGATTGACCAATACATCCCTGGTCGTGAACGTCCTATTGCAAATCATTTTGGAATCTATTTCAAAAAGTAATAAAACAAAGAGACAGTCACTTTCAAAGTG
>JAYRVQ010000035.1:0-3548 GCA_041918465.1 Anaerolineales bacterium | reverse complement strand
TGGAACAGGCTTTGGCGCGCATCCCACTGAAGACCAGTCAGATTTTTTTCCTGTGCCAGCATGGACTGAAGGGTTGTGCTTAAAATGGACATGTTGTTGCCGATGGAGACAAAGAATTTATCCAGTTCATCGGCGTGGCGCGAGGCTGTGGATGTCAATTCGGTTTCTGTTAATTGACGCACGTTGTCAGTGATCTGATTTCCCAGAAATGTGTTGACAAGTTGCGCGCGATACAGAATGACCAGAGCCGTACCGGCAACCGCGATGGCGACGATCAGCATATTGCCCAGGGTTAAGCGCGAGCGGAAGGAAATACCCGATAAGGAACGCGGCTTGACGGAAGTTGGCCTGTTTGTAGAACTACCCATGAGCTTGCTCCTGTCTCTTCATGCCGAATCTCCGACGAATTCGCTTCATTACTGGACCTCTGTGGGCTGGACCGGCGACTGGAGTTGGATCAAAACATCCGAGCCATTTAATGCCTGGCTGAGTTCCTGCGCGGCCATGCGGAGGATGGTCTCCACGCGGATGTTTCCGCTGATCTTGGAAGAAATATCCGAAACGATACGCTCGCGTGTTGCGCGGTTGGCGCTGGTTTGGAACAGCCTGGCGTTTTCGATGGAGAATGCCAGGCGTTCTGCAACTGCCTCGGCAATATCTATATCGTCATCCGTCCAGCGCGATTTTTGCGGCGTTTCGATATTAAGGATGCCGATCACTTCGCCGCGCAGTTTGATTGGCACAGCCAGTTGGGCGGGTTTTCCGCTTGTGGTGGCTTCAGACTGGTGGATGTTTCCTTCCTGGACGATTTGCGCGATTTCGCCCAGGTCAATAGGACTTATCAGCGGGGCGCTGGCTCCTTCGGCATATTGGAAACCTGTCAGTTTTTCCTCGCGGGCAAGGCGCTCCCATTCCTGTTGAACGTATCGACGGTTGCTGGCTGATGCGTCACTAAGGGACGCGCGTGCCGTTTCGAGAAGGCGGATGTTTTCGATGATCACGCCAATCTGATCTGCAAGCATGGAAAGGGGGGCGATATCTTCGGTGAGGAAGGCTTGCGTCTTGACGCTTTGAATGTGGAGCGCACCGAGGATATGTCCGCTGGCTTTGAGCGGCAGGGCAATTTCGGAGCGGGCGTTTGGGAGGTCTGGGTTGTTGAAGGAAACGGTATCAGACCCACCGTCCTGTGCGAAGCGAGGTGAGCCGCTTTGGATGGTCAGTCCGATAATGCCGCTGTTGTCCAACGTGATGCGGTGTTCCTTGTCGTTTGCCCGTGTTTTGCCGAGACTGTTGGACGCGCTTAGCGTGGCAGTTTCGCTATTTTCATCCAGCAGATAGATGGCTGTGTAGTCATATCCCAATTGATTGCAGATCCCTTCGGTGGTGTGACGGAGAGCCTTTGGCAGGGTTTGGTCGGCGCCCAGGCTGTGTGTGATGCGGGCGATGGCTTCTAGTTTTTCAGCGCGTTGTTCACTATAGTTTTGGGAGTGTTCAAGTTCGCGGGTGCGCTCATTCACGCGTTGTTCCAAGCTGGCTTGGACTTCTTCCATTTGCTGGAGGGTGCTTTCGAGTCGGGTGTTCAATTCAATCAAGGTGGCGCCACGCTGGCCGCCTTGCCTGAAACTCAATCCAAGTACCAGTGGCGCTAAATCCACAATCCACTGGGCAGGGTTGTTTGTTTGAACGTGGATCACCGATTGCAGGTTAAAAGGCATGGCGCTTATCCAGATTTCCAGGCTGGTGGCCAGGATGGGGAAGAGCAAGCCGAACGCGATGCCAAACAGTGTGAGTTGTATCTTTGGGTTTTTTAGCCAGTTCATACCAGCATCCTGTTCGTTATTTCTCTTCCTGGTGGTTCAGTTGCAGGGTGATCTGCGCGCTGGGCATGGCGCGTCCCAGCTCTTCCACTGCAGATTGCATGATGGCGCGCAGGTTGACGGATGTGCCAATGCGCGAGGTGATCTGGCCGATGGTACGTTCCTTGGCGGCTCGGCGCTGGGCTTCTGTGAGCAGACGGAAGTTTTCAACGGCCAGTCCGGCGCGTTCGGCCGCGGCCTGTGCCAGATTGATTTCATCCTGCGACCATGTCCGTAATGGGTTGTTGGGATTCACGGTAATGTTACCGATGTTCAGCCCGCGGACTCGGATGGGGAGATTGAGCGCGTGTGGCGGGGCGGATGCGGGCGCGTCTTCGCGCGGTGTGGCTTTGATCCCATCGTAGGTGTAGGTGTGGTTTTTGAGGGTGCGCGTAAAGCGCGCCCAGTCCTGTTTGATGTATTGCTGGTAGATGATCTGGGACTCGGCCAGGGCTTGTTTGGTTTGGCTGAAAAGGCGGGCGTTTTCGATGGCTACGGAAACCTGGTCTGCGAGAATGCTCAACACAGCGACATCCTCTTCTTTGAACGCGGCAATCTCCTCGCTTTGCACGTCGAGAACGCCAACGATCTGACCGCCGATCTTCAGCGGAAGCGCCATTTCGGATCGGGTGGCGGGGAGGTCTGGGTTGTTGAAGAAGACGGCGTCCGCCCCAACGTCGAGAGCGATGCGGGGATTGCCCTGGCCTGCCACTGTCCCTACGATGCCAATCGTTCCAACGCGCAGGCGGTGGCCGCGTTTAAGCATTTCTTGTCCGCCTTTACTGTTGGCGGCTTGTAGGACGGCGTATTCACTGCGTTCGTCAAGGAGGAAAATCCCGGTGTGATAGAAGCCAAATTTTTCACTTACGATCCGGCAGATCGAAGACAATAGTTGCTCGGGGTCCTGCATGGCGGTTAGGGAACGCGCAGTGGATGCAATGGTTTCCAATTGCCCGGCGCGGCGTTCAAGATCCGCAGTACGATCCGTCACGCGCAATTCCAGTGATTCTTTGAGTTGCAAGAGCTCTTCGTTGGAGGCTATTTGGGCGAGTTCGTTCTTGCGCGCCTGGTCGGCAATCTTCCTCAGGCGGTTGATGAGTATGTATAGACTTAGTGAAATCCCTGTGATGATGAACACGAAAACAAAAGGTTCTTCCAGGAGGGTTGTTTCGGGCACGAATGGATGGAAGCGCCCGGTCATTTCTGCGATTGCAAATCCCACGTAGACCAGCATGGCAAGGATGCCAAACCCGAAAATGCCTTGAGCGCCAAGGAAAAGGCCAGCAATCACAATGCCGCCCGCCAGCCCCATGATGGCAATATCGTGTGCGCCGCTTCCCTCAAACATGAAAATGGCGCTGATGATTACAATGGATAAAGGAGTGACTATTTGTGCCGGCCAGAGGATTTTTGCTAATGCCAGCAGGATGTTGACTGCCAATAAAGCGGCCAGCGTTAGTGCGACGGGTTTGTTTTCAACAAATGACGCAATTCCCAAGGCTACTAATAAGACGCTGGCCTGAACCGAAATAATCAACCTGCCAAAAGAGCGGGGGTCGTCAGCGTAGGGATTGAATAGTTGTTCCAGGCGACCTTGCTTCATGCGCCCTCCAGTTCTTGACTGTGGATTTGGACCGTGACTTCTGAATCGCCGATGGCTCTTCCGATCTCCTGGGCGGTGACGCGTAGGAT
>JAYRVQ010000034.1:0-4709 GCA_041918465.1 Anaerolineales bacterium | reverse complement strand
TAACCAGCTGGAGGGAAACCACCAGCCCGTTTTGGAATCAACCCGCGATCCGCACGGAGATCGTTGTCGCACAGGATATTCCACGTTACATTGACTTGAACATCACTCCGCTGATGGACGGAAAGAAACGCACCACCGGGCGGATGATGGTCTTTCGCGATATAACCTCGCGAAAAAACCACGAGGCACTCCTGCAAGACACCAACAAAAAACTGCGCGAGCAATTGACCGAAATTCGCACCCTGCGAGACCAGTTGCACGAACAGGCCACCCGTGACCCGCTCACCAATCTTTTCAACCGCCGCTACCTCGAAGAAAAACTCTCCCAGGAATTGGCCCGCGCTTCGAGGGAAAATTACCCGGTCTGCGTGATCATGATGGACATCGACCGCTTCAAACGCGTGAACGACACCTGCGGACACAAGACCGGGGATGAGGTCCTGCAGGCACTGTCCACTTTGATCGTTCTACACATCCGCCGCTTCGACGCGGCCTGCCGCTACGGCGGCGAGGAATTTGTCATCGTGATGCCCAAACTATCCCTCGAAACGGCACGCGAGCGCGCCGAATTCCTGCGCCGGGAATTTTCGAACATGTCCATGCCCTGTAGCGAGAAAGAAACCAACCCCACGCTTTCCATTGGACTGGCCGCCTTTCCCTTTGACGGGATGAATGGCGAGCAACTGCTCGACGCGGCAGACCAGGCTTTGTATGCCGCCAAAGGTTCGGGACGCAATCGCGTTGTGGTCTACTCGGAATTGGAGGACAATCGGGAAACGTCTGGCCACAAAACATAAACAACGGTGACAGGCTTGAAATCCAGAACGAGGCGATTTCATCGTAATCAGGTTGCAAAGTAGATTCGAATCAAATCCCAGTTAGCGACAAAGTCATAGACTCCCACGCCCACCAGCAGAATCCCTCCGATGGCATTGACCAGCCGCGCGTGGACGGCGAACTGGCGCGTGATCCAGCGCTGTGCCGCGCCCGAGAGGAACGAGAGCAGGAGCAGGGGAATCCCGAATCCCATCCCGAACCAGAAGAAGATGGCGAACTGACTCAGCGCTTCGCTGGCGGTGAACGAGAGCGCAAAGATTCCCACCACGAGCGGACCCGAGCACGGCAACGCGATGGGACCATAGAGAAGCCCGTACACGAAGGCATTGGCAAACGGATGCGAGAGTGCGGGGACTTGGATCTGCGGCAGGGCTTTGAAGGGGTTGATGTTGAGCAGGAGCAAAATGCCAAGCAGGATGATGATCGCGTCTGCCAGCGGAATGATGACCGAGAGCGCCTGCCCAATGGATACCGAAAGCAGGGCAATGATTCCGCCGAGCGCCAGCATCATGGTCAACACGCCGAGCAGGACAAAGACGCCGAGAAAATAGCGGCCAGCTTTTTGCGTGGACTCGGCCTGTCCGCTCAGGTAGGCGAGGAAGCCAGGGTAGAGAGGCAACACGCAGGGACTGGTGGTGGCCAGCAGGCCGAGGGATAGGGAGGTGAGGATGGTTTCCATGGGGGGAAAGGATGAAGGATGAATAACTGCGGGCAACAAAACTTGTTGGTGTCCGCAGTTATTTTTGGAATTTACATGCCCTCGTCGAGCAGGGGCTGGACGAACTTGAGCAGATCGTCCACGGACTTGATCCCAAACGGCAGGGGATGCGCCACGCCATGACGGTCGATCAGCACGATGGGGGCGGAGGGCGGGTTGAGGAATTGCGCGCCATAGAGCGAGGAGATCTCGCGGGCAACATCCGCCGAAGGGACAGCGTACAGCCAGTCGAAGCCGTTGGTCTCCACGTAAGTCTTCAGGTTGGCGAGGTTCTCGTTCGGGTCAATATCCAGGCCGATGGCGACGAAGTCATCGCGTTGGCCGAGCGCTTCGCGCAGGGCTTTGACGTGTCCCTGCTGTTGGCGGCAGGTGGAGCACCACATCGCCATCGTCTCGACCAGGATCACCTTGCCCTTGAAGTCGTTAATCGAGAAAGCCGCGCCCGTTTGAGCGTCGGTGAAGGAAGCGGAGAACCAGGCGGGCGAGTCCATCATCGCGGATTCGGTCGGCTTCTCCATCATCGCGTCTTCTGTGGGTTTCTCCATCATGGCATCTTCGGTCGGTTTGTCCATCATCACTTCGGGCGTGGACGCGCCCCCGCAGGCGGACAGGACAAAAGCAGCAACGAGGACGAGGGAAAGCAAAATGTTTCGGGAATTCATTTTTTCTCCTGGGGAGTAGGACAAGATTAATCTTGTCCTACAGAATTTTCCCGATGGTAGCAGGCGTGTGTTACGGAAGAACTGCCAAAAGATTACGAAAGCCTGAACGACGCCCGTAAGGATTTCGTAATCAGAATCGTGTATCATAGATGTGGAGCGGGATGGTATCCCGCTCACCCAATCTGGCGGAATACCATTCCGTCCCACAAATACACCTATGCCATCCAACCTCATCCTCATCGTCGAAGACGAACCCAGCATCGCCGAAGTGGTCGGACTCTATCTCAAGCGCGCGGGCTACCAGACCCTGCACGCCGCGGACGGACGCTCGGCCATGACCCTGCTCGAACGTCACATGCCCGACCTGGTGATCCTTGATCTGATGCTCCCCGAAGTGGACGGCCTCGAGATCACGCGCTGGATCCGCGCACGCTCGGAGGTGCCGATCATCATGGTCACTTCGCGGCGCGAGGAAGCGGATCGCATCGCGGGACTCGAACTCGGCGCGGACGATTACGTGGTCAAACCGTTCAGCCCGCAGGAATTGGTCAGCCGCGTGCGCGCGGTGTTGCGCCGCGCGGAAAAATCTTCGGCGCGAGAAAGTGGCGAACGTCCGCTCACCTTCGGCGATCTGACCATTAATCCCATCACCCGCGAGGTGACGCAGGCCGGAAAAGAGATCGCGTTAACCACCAAAGAGTTCGACATGCTCTATCACCTCGCCCAACACCCTCGCCAGGTTTTCTCGCGCGAACAACTGCTCGACCGCGTCTGGGGCGGCTCAGAATACATTGACCCCGGCACGGTCACCGTCCACGTGCGCCGCCTGCGCGAGAAGATCGAAGTTGACCCCGCCAAACCCGCGCGCCTCGTCACCGTCTGGGGCGTGGGATACAAATTCGAACCATGAAAATTTGGACGCGGACGAGCGCAGAAAACGCTGAGAAATGCCTAAACACAAAGATCACGAAGTACACACAAAGGGAGAAAATGCGCCATGATTTTTAATACTTTTCCTTCATCGCCTTTGTGTTCTTTGTGTTTAAAGACTTTTCCGCGTCTATCCGCGTAATCCGCGTTTTCCGCGTCCCAAAACAAAAATGAAACAACCTCTCATCCGTTACCTCCTCGGCGTTCTTCTCATCCTGGCCATCTCGCTGGGCATCTTCACGTTGCTGATGTCCCCGCCGCTGGCTGAACTGCGCTTGATGGCGCTGTTCCTCTTTTTCACCGCGCTGGTCTCCTCAGCCATCGGCTACGCGGCCTATCGCCTCGGCTGGTTGACCCTGCCGCGCACCGTCCGCTGGACTCTGCTCATCGGCTACGCCCTCTCCGCCGCGCTGACCTTCTTCAACGTCTGGTTCAGCGCGCAGATGATGTTCGCCAGCAAACACGATCTCCTGCTCGCCATCGTGCTCCTCATCTTTGCGAGCGGCATGGCGATGGCGCTCGGCTACTTCATTTCGTCCGCGCTCACCGATCGCATTGACCAGGTGAAAGGCGCGGCGGATTCTCTCGCGGACGGAAATCTCGATACGCGCGTCACAGTCAACGGCAACGACGAAGTCGCCGCGCTCGGCAAGGCGTTCAACGAAATGGCCGCCCGCCTGCAAGCCGCACAAGACAAACAACGCGAACTCGAACAGGCGCGCAAAGACCTGATCGCCTGGGCGAGCCACGACCTGCAAACTCCGCTCGCTTCCATCCGCGCCATCCTCGAAGCCCTCGCAGACGGCCTTGTGGACGATCCCGACACGGTCAAGCGTTACCTCGCCACCGCCCAACGCGACGTCCGTTCGCTCTCCTCGCTCATCGACGACCTCTTCCAAATGGCGCAACTCGACGCGGGTGGACTGCAACTGAACCGCGCACCCGCCTCGCTCGCGGACTTGGTCTCGGACACGCTGGAAAGTTTCTCCGAACTGGCCTCGCGTCAAAACGTGACGTTGAGCGGGCGCGTCGACTCGGACGTTGACCCCGTCCTCATTGACACCCAGCGCATCGGACGTGTCCTCAGCAACCTCGTCGGCAACGCGCTACGTCACACCCCCGCGGGCGGACAGGTCACGCTCGAGGCGCGGCGATCCGCTTCCAGCGTCGAAGTGACCGTGCAGGATTCAGGCGAGGGCATCCGTCCCGAAGACCTCCCGCACGTCTTCGAGCGTTTCTATCGCGGCGAGAAGTCGCGCTCGCGCGCCACAGGCGGCGCGGGACTCGGCCTCGCCATCGCGCAGGGAATCGTCCGCGCGCACGGCGGCGACATCCGCGTGGAAAACAAGGGCGGCGCGCGATTCACCTTCACCCTGCCAAAAAATTAATCCTTTCATCACTCATCCGTAAGACTTTCGTAAGGAAGGTTTCCTACAATGGGGCCATCAAGGAGACAACATGAAACGACTCTTGATCCTGCTGGCGCTTGGGTTAACCGCCTGCGCCGCGGCCACAACCGCCCCTGAATCAAAACCTGCCGCCATGGAAACATCCTCCCTCCC
>JAYRVQ010000033.1:0-6999 GCA_041918465.1 Anaerolineales bacterium | reverse complement strand
CTTGTCGAGCGTGCCTTCCTCTTCGAGGACAGCGTCTGCGGCGAGAGAGAGATAAGAGTTGAGAACTTTGAAGACCACTTCCGGGTTTTGTTTTTCGCTGTAGGCGGTGAATCCGCTCAGGTCGGCGAAGAGGACGGTGACCGTTTCCTTGGTTCCGTCGAGGCGGAGGTTGCGCGGGTCGGCCAGCAGGCGGTCGCGGACGCGCGGGGCGACGACACGGCCAAAGGTCTGGCGGATGCGTTCCTGTTCGGCCTCCAGATGGCGGCGCTCGGTCATGTCTTCAAAGAAGATGGTGGCGCCTTTGGCTTCGCGGTAGGCGTTAAGAAGCGGCGCGCAGGAGACGCGCAGGGCCAGTTCACCGCGCGCCGGAATGAGACGCGTGACTTCGGAGATGTAGACCGGCGCGCCATTCTGCATGGCGCTGGTGGTGAGATATTCAAAATCGGAATAGAGGCTGGGAAAGATCTGTTCCAACGAATGACCGACTACCTGTTCCATGGGAATACCGAGAATCTGCTCGGCGGCGTGATTGAAAAGCGTGACTTGATTGGACAGGTCGGTAGTGATGACGCCGGTGGCGATGGAGGAGAAAATATCATCCATCAGGCTTTTCATTTCGAGGGTCTGGTCGAGAGTGCGGCGCAGGTTGGCGAAGAGACGGGCGTTCTCGAGCGCCAGCGTGGACTGGGCCGCGACCGCGGCAAGGAAATCCAGATCGTCGCTGGTGTAGAGTTCCCCTGAAAGGCGCGGACCGAGCACAAAGAACCCGATCAGGCGGCCTTCATAACGCAATGGGACAAATGTAGAGCCCAGCAGTTTTGGGTAGCCGCGCAGATCCTCCGGCAGGGAAAGTCCCGGGGAAAGCCAGAACGGTGAATCAGACTTTTGAATCCGCATGACCAGCGGTTCATCTGCGGGATAGGCGGGGGCGCTATCTTCGTGCGTGGCATGCGGAAAGTATTGTCCGTATTCATCGTTGTACAGGTAGATGACAAAACGTTCCGGGGATAGGGCCTGATACAACTGCTCTTCGAGCAGGCGCAAAATCTCATTCAAGTTGGGGGTAATGACCAATCCACGCGAAAGGCTGGTGAGCACGCGACGATAATCAGCCGGAGCGCGGTAGAAAAAACGGTCAATGGCGCGCTGGATCAGGTCGCGGACGGGAATGAGTCCCACCGCGAGGATGACAAGGAAGAGTCCGATCACGAGCGGGTTGTCAGCGCGAATGCTCTGTTCGATGAGGTAGGAGATGAGCGCGATCAGGCCATAGAAGGTTCCGAGCGCCACGCCCATCGTTAACAGATAAGTGAGGGCGCGGCTGAAGATACGGTCCACATCCAGCAGGCGATAACGAACGATGGCATATGTCACAGAGAGCGGGAGAAAAACAAGCATCGGGAAGAAAAACGCCCCCTGAAATTCCGGAATGCCCGGCCCGAACACAACAGGAATCAGGTACAGGATCAGCACCGGCAGGAAGGCGATCAGGCTTCCAAAAATAATGACGCGGCTTTGCTGGCGCACCATCGGAGATTGACTGCGGAAAATCCGCATGGTGAGCGTGCCGATGAACAGCAGGATGGAAATTGTGATGAATGCATATCCCAGCAGCCACGTATCCACATAGGCCAGCGAGGTTGTCGGGCGGATGAGTTCGCGCACGGTCGGCACAGCCAGCCCCAGCACAAAAATCCACGGAATGTAGCGCGTGGCGGGGAATCTGTCCACGAACGGCATCTGTTGCGGAAAGACCAATGCAAGATGTGCCAGCGCGCCCGCTCCCACAAAAATACTCAGCGCCCACAAAATGACCGCGTAGTGCGTGGTGTTCATGTCCAGGAAGGTGGTGGTCAAAACCGAAACGGCCGCGGTGAACGTCACAAACGCGCGGCTGGCGCGCAGGTCCGAGCGGATGCGGTAAGCCCACAGACCTGTCAGCAGGAAGACCAGTCCCGTCAAATAAGGAATAATGAACGAACCAAGCAGACTTCCAAACGGAAAATGGATCGGTGTGATGGACAGCGAATATTGCTCCCCCGTCTGTCGCACAAAAGTCGCGTTCAACGGCGCGAGACCGTTCGAGATCAGCGCACCGCGCACCGCGTCCGCATCGTGCACAGGCTGGCCGTTCAACGCGATCAACTGATCCGACCATGCCGCGCCCGCGCCCCGCGCCGGCCAGCCTCCCTCATCGATCTGCGAGACAATGTTGTTCGGTTCCAACAGGAGGCCGAGGAACGGTTCACGCGCCCACTTGATGGCCCAGAACGGCGTCAACACCAGCATCGCGATCGCAAGGGCAATCGCGGCCAGCGGGACGGAATGATCCAGCCAGGTGGTGCGCGTCTGGGAGTGCATTTCTCAATTATACGCCAGAGTATAATAGCCTCATGAATTTTTACACTCGAAGTGGAGACGATGGGACGACCGGCCTGTTGGGCGAGGGACGCGTGGCGAAAACGCACCCGCGCATCGAGGCGCTTGGTGCGCTCGACGAATCAACCGCGACTTTGGGGCTGGCGCGCGCCCAGGCGCGTGATCCACGCTGTGAGGGAATTCTGCTCGAAGTCCAACGCGACCTGTATAAATTGATGGCAGAAGTGGCCGCCACCTCCGAAAACGCGGACAAGTTCCACGTCATCGACGCGGCGCGCGTGGACTGGCTTGAAGCGCAGATCGAGTCCCTGTCTGCCGCGATGACGATGCCGCGCGAATTCATCCTGCCCGGTGACAGTCTCGCAGGTGCGACGCTCTCGCTGGCGCGCGCCGTCATCCGCCGCGCCGAACGCCGCGTGGTGGAACTGGTCGAGGTAAAGGAAATCTCCAACCCTGACTTGGGACGTTATCTCAATCGCCTATCCTCGCTGTGCTTTGTGTTGGAACTGGTCGAAAACGCCGCGGCGGGAAAAAATACGACATTGGCAAAGAACCCCTAACCACAACGGACACACACCTGCCCTGGCGGGCGGTGCCAGGGAAGTACACGAAGGAAAAACCTTTGTGAATTTTGTGTCCTTTATGTTTAAAAAGAGGAACGCTTATGACTGGTACTCTCCTCAATGTCGTCACTGTGCTCATCGGCGGGCTGATCGGCCTGCTGTTTGGGTCGCGCATCCCGGAACGGTTCAAAGCCACCGTCATCGCGGGCATGGGGCTATTCACCTTCGCGATGGGCGTGCAGATGTTCATTCAGACCGAAAATCCACTCGTTGTGCTCGGTTCGCTGTTGATCGGCGCGTTGCTTGGGGAATGGTGGCGCATCGAAGATGGGCTGAAAAACCTGGGCGCGATCCTAGAAAAGCGCTTTGCCCCCCTTGGGGATGATACCCGCGACGACTCGGCGGAGGGTTCAGCGCGTTTCGTGCGCGGCTTTCTGACAGCCTCCCTGCTCTTCTGCGTCGGCCCGATGACGATCCTCGGCTCGATCCAGGATGGGTTGACGGGAGATTATGAACTGCTGGCGGTTAAATCCATCCTCGACGGGTTCGCGGCCATGGCATTCGCGTCCACACTGGGGATGGGCGTTCTGTTTTCCGCACTCATCATCCTCATCTATCAGGGCGGAATCAGCCTGCTGGCTGGTTCACTGAATGCCATCGTCACCGACCCAATGATGGCCGAGATGACAGCCACCGGCGGTGTGCTGTTGATGGGACTGGCACTTAGCAGTCTGCTGGAAATTAAAAAGATTCGCGTCGGCAACTTCCTGCCCGCGCTTTTCATCGCCCCACTGATCGTGTGGATTCTCAGCCTGTTCCCCTGATTCATCGGGAATTCCCACAAAAAAAGGACGCTCCTTTGCAGAAGCGTCCTTTTTGGTACGAACTGCAGAGGGTCTGAACTACAATCCCATTTCCGCCAGCGCGGCTTCGATCTCTGCCTGGAATGCGCTGAACGATTGCGCGCCCTGAATGATTTTGGAGCGCGGCTCACCGTTGACGACATAAGTTATCAGGAAGGAGGGCGTGGAATTAATGCCCGCGGCCTGGGCGTCAATGCCATCCTGCGTGGCGCGCTCGGCATACTTTCCGCTGTTCAGGCAGGAGTTGAAGGCATCCATGTTGAGGCCGACTTTGCCCGCAAAGGCCTGTAGTTTACGGTCGGAGTAATCGCCCACATTCTCGCCAGTGTGGTTGGCGAACAGGATATCGTGAAACTCCCAGTATTTATTCTCATCTCCCGCGCAATAGGCGGCCTCAGCCGCGGCCTGGGACTCGGGTCCAATAAAGAGGCCGAACGAACGATAGATGAAATAAACCTTTCCAGTCGCGACGTAGGTCTCGATCAGTTGTTGTTCCGTTTGTTCGGAAAAGCGGGCGCAGTACGGACACTGGTAATCGGAAAACTCGGTGATGGTGATGGGGGCATTCGGGTCGCCAGCCGCGTTGAAGTCCGCGTTCGGGCGCTCGAGGGGGACAAAGTCGGCGACCGTTGCCGGTTTGAGACTGGAAATCATGATCCACGCGACCAACAACGCTCCAACCACAATAGCACCAATGCTGATCAACCGGTTGCGTTGCTGTTCGCGCGCACGCTTTTCGCGCAATAGCTGTCGTTTACTCATTCCCTGTTCGTTAGACATGTAAATTTTCTTCTCCTTCTCGTAGAGTGGCGGAATTTTGCCACGTTAAAATTGATTTGTCCAGATAAAAACCGAATCGCTTAGGCGTTCTTAACCTGACTGTCCAACCAACTGACCATCGCTTTCAGGACTTCAACCTTCTCCGGTTCGTTGTGGATCTCGTGGAACCAGCCTTCCCACAACTTGGTCGTCACAGACTTGGGGGCGGCCGCGCCAAACTGACGGGTAGCTTCGGCCGAGGTTAGCCGGTCTGCCGTTCCGTGCATCAACAACATAGGCAGGGGGAACTCGGATGGGCGGTTGAATGCATACTGTCCCGAGTCAAAAAGACCGACAAACAGCCGCGCCGAGATTTTGTTGTGGACAAGCGGATCGTTAACGTAGGCATCCACAACCTTTGGGTCGCGTGAGAGTGCGGCAGTTTCCAATCCACTGGCCTGCGTGAAACCTGGGGCGATATTGTTCATGAGCCGCCCCAGCGCAACCTTGACGGCGGGCGGTTCAAAGGCCAATTTCAGGAAGGGGCCAGTGGCGATCACACCACCCAGTTCCGATTTGCGGCGCAGGGCATAATTGGCAACCAGGTTCCCGCCCATGCTATGACCGTAGAGGAAACACGGCCTGCCAGAAAAACGTTCCTTTGTCTGTTGGATGAACGCGGCCATATCGTCCAGTAGTGCATCATAGGAGGGTGTGTGTCCACGCGCTCCCCCCGACTTGCCATGTCCGCGGTGATCGAATCCGAGCAAGGCATATCCCGCCGCCGTGAACGCCGCGCCGACGTGCTCATAGCGTCCAATATGCTCGCCCAGTCCGTGGATGAGACACACGACGGCTTTGGGATCATGATCGGGTGCCCAGCCCTTCGAGTACATGGTCAGGCCATCAAAGGATTTCCATTCCCATTCAAAGGTTTTCATTTTTTCTCCTTTTTGAAACGAATTGGCAATTTGTTCTACTTCATGTAGTCTTGATATGAAATTCGCACTGTCCCGCTCCCGTTGCGCGGCAGGATATTTCAGTGACATCGTATTCGCGGCCAGTTGCCCACAAGAGGGCTTCGCGCATCAGCCCCAGCGTCACCCAACAGATGGGTTCCTGGTCGCGCTGTTCGGCTGTAGAAGGAGAAATGTGATCCACGAGAAGAAGGTCGAGATCGAGAGTGTGGACGGTGATGTCGCCGGGGTTTATCGAAAGCAGGCGCGCCAACAGGTCGAGCGCGGGCTTGGGACGCGCGGCGGTGGATAGTGTGCGCGCCAGAGGAATCTGCGGTTTGGCCGTCAGCGAAGCCTCATTGAGCAGGGGTTTCCAGAATTTGGCGCCGACACGCAGGAGGATACCGCGCGCGCCGCGTCCGTAATACGTGCGCAGGGCTCGCTGGAGTCCCGCGTAGGCTTCAGCCGCCGCGGAGGCGTCAAAACGCGCGACAGCCACCGGGTCCGCGAGAAGAAGCGAGAGTCCCGCCTTCTCCAGGACGGCGGTCAGATTGTCCGCACCCAGTTCCGCGGAGACAGTCTGCACGAAAGCGCGTAAAAGCCGCGGCGAAAAATCAGGCATTGTCGCGCGCTTCTCCCACTTCAAACCGGCAATATGGATCGCCCTTCGCGAGACAATGCGTTTCGATGATCTGGTGCTCGCGTCCCGTGGCCCAGCGCACAGCCTCGCCAATGGAACCGACGTAGAGATGACAGATGGGCGTTTCGCTTTGGCGGCTGTGGCAGATGGCGCAGGTGGATTCGAGATAGGCCACGCGCTCGCCGCTGTCGTCCACCCAGGCTTCCACCTGCGGGTTGCTTTTTTTGAGAGCACCGACCATGCTGTTCAAAATAAATTTGATGCGTTGCCTTTCAGGGAGGAGTTTGAGCGCCGCGCCCGCGAGGCCGAGCAGGGCGGCCTGCTCGCGCACGGCATATTCAAACGAAGCCTTGCCGATGCGCTTTAACATGCCGCGCCCGCCGCGTCCATAAAATTCTTCGATGGCCGCGTTGAAACGCGCGTACTGCGAAGCCTGGATGGACGGGTTCAAATCATTGGGCGGAAAGTTGCCCGCGAATCGTTCCAACCCACTGGCGCGCAGGACGGCGTTCAGGCCATTCTCGCCCATCACTTCCTGTGCGGCGATCAGCGCCTGCCGCACAAGCGCGTTGACGATGACTGCATCTTCTCGAGCCATATCAGCCTCCTTGATCCACGCTACACCGAAAAACAGGATACTCTTCCCCCGTTCGCGTAAAACCCATTTTCTGATACAACGCCAGCGATGAGGGATTGTCGTTCTGTGTGTTGACAGAGATCGCGCCCGCGCCGCGCCGCCGCATTTGACCGATGAGATCGGATACCAGCGCCGCGCCCAGACCAAATCCCTGCGCCTCTTTCCGGACCGCGAGGCGGGCGAGGTGCGCCCCATCCGGTTT